>SKYV01000109.1 GCA_007127745.1 Balneolaceae bacterium | reverse complement strand
GCGACAGCAACAATCCGAGTGGAAGGTTCCGGCCGGGATTATCAATTTCTTCAGCAACAGCGGCCACTTTGGTTACTCCTCCGTATGAGATCAAAACCATGACGATTGCACCGATTAAACCAGTCATCCCGCCCTCAAAAAATGGCTGATAATGCGAACTCTCTACATTAATCAGGCTGAAGGAAACAAAAAGCGCAAGAATGATGACCATGACGATGACCATGACAACCTGAAGGCCTCCCGTCTGTTTCACCCCGATAATGTTGACAGCAATCAAAATGGTTCCAATTATCACTGCAACAGCTTCTACGCTGGGCAACGAGATAATAGCAGTCAAGTAAAACATGCCGCCAACCAGAGCCAAAGCCCCTTTAAACATAAGCATCAGCCAGGTGCCAAGGCCTGCAATCGTTCCGGCCCCGGGCCCAAGTCCGCGTTCAATAAAAACATAATCACCACCGGCCTCAGGCATGGCAGTGCCAAGTTCGGCAATACTGATGGCGGCCGGGAAAACAAGCAGGCCGGCAATAATAAAGGCAAGAATTACTGCGGGGCCGGCTTCGGCCATGGCAATGCCGGGCAGAATGAAAATCCCGCTGCCGATCATGGCGCCCATGCTGATGGCAATAATGGATGTTAACCCGAGGCCACGTTCTAAAATGTGTTCTTCTTTCATCTGGTATCGTAAATTAACCCTTTATAAAATATAAAGAATAAGAAGGTTTTCGGTTTGTATCAGAGCTGTGCGGTTAGTTGTCAGAACTGGTTTTGTTTAAGAGGCTGTCCAAAAAGGGCGTCATTCCGCAATCGATGTGGGAACTCCGCTCCTTGATAATGGCAGGAGATGCCGGATCAGGGTACGGCATGCCGATATCGATTATGTATCGAATTTAGCGCCCTTTTTGGACAGTCTCGTTTACGGAAATTGCTGAGCTTGTTAGAACATCGTTTTTTTTGAAAAACAAAAATAAGAATGCAGGTTGAACATACAAATTAAATCGTATTAAAAGTTTTAACCATTATTAAGCTGGTTTCGTTTTAGAAATATTATTGCATAAAAAAAATTGTATGTTTGTTGTTCTTAATTATCCATCCAGCACAGTAGGGTAAAATTTTATATTTCTGTAATCCTGTACACTATTTCGGATTCATAATCAAAAAAGTAGTATCGAATTAACGCATGCCTATTTTAAAAAAGCACAAGAGGCTTGATAAGGAACTTAATCTGTTTGACGTCTATGCAATTAGTACGGGGGCTATGTTTAGTTCGGGCTTTTTTCTCTTGCCTGGTATTGCCAGTGCAGAAGCAGGCCCGGCGGTTGTTTTGGCATACCTGATTGGCGGGGTTATGGTTTTGCCAGCAATGTTTAGTGCCTCGGAACTTTCCACAGCAATGCCTCGCGCCGGCGGCCCATACTATTTTTTAGACCGTAGCTTAGGGCCAATGGTAGGTACGGTAGGCGGTTTGGGGACATGGCTTGCCCTTATTTTTAAAAGTGCTTTTGCTTTAATCGGAATGGGTGCGTATTTGGCTATTTTTTTGAATGTCCCCATCAAACCGATAGCTATTGGGTTTACTGTTTTTTTACGTTGCTCAATGTTTTCGGGGTTAAAAAAACTTCAAACCTACAAGGGGTTCTTGTAGTAATTCTTGTCTCTATCCTTGTTTTCTTTGTAATAGCTGGTTTTGCCGAGCTTTTTTCATTGGGGCTGTTCGAAATATCCCAAACACAGTTTACACCCTTTCTGCCATTTGGTTATGAGGGGCTGATTTCTACCGTAGGGCTGGTTTTTGTCTCCTATGCGGGGCTTACCCAGGTAGCCAGTGTATCAGAAGAGGTTAAAAACCCGGACAGAAACATACCTCTTGGAATGATTTTATCATTATTAACGGCTACGGTTGTTTATGTTTTAGGGGTTTATGTTATGGTTGCGGTTTTGGACCCAATTGCATTGCGGGAAGACCTGACCCCTGTTGCTACGGCCGGGAATATGTTTTTAGACTGGATACCCTATGGTATAGGGCTTATGCTCGTGGTTTTAGCTGCAGTAGCAGCATTTGCATCCACCGGGAATGCGGGTATCATGTCGGCAGCAAGGTATCCGCTTGCCATGGCACGAGATGATTTAATTTGGAAGCCACTCTCCAAAATCGGCAAATTCAACACCCCTACAGTGTCAATACTGTTTACCTCGGGTGTGATGGTTTTTTTCATCTTGGTACTGGATGTTGCCGACATCGCAAAACTTGCAAGTGCATTTATGTTGATGATTTTTGGCCTGCTGAATTTAGCAGTGATTATCATGAGGGAAAGTAAAATTGATGAGTACGACCCGGGGTTTAAATCCCCGTTTTATCCCTGGATGCAAATAGCCGGAATCCTGGTTAGCTCCTGGTTGATTGCAGAAATAGGAATTTTATCTGTGTTCTTTACCCTTGGGTTAATTCTTTTTTGCATAGCCTATTATTACTATTTCGCTTCAAAAAATGTAAACCGTTCGGGAGCGATTTTTCATGTATCAGCCCGCCTTGGTGAACATCAGCATGAGGGCCTTGAACGAGAGATGAGGGGAATTTTGCGGGAAAAAGGGTTAAGAAAAGACGATCCCTATGAAAAAGCCATCGGCAGGGGGTTGGTGCTGGATCTAAGCGGTAAAGAACAGTTTGAAGATATTGTTGGAATGTTTGTTGACGAATTATCTCAGAGAGTCAGCTTGTCGGCAGAAACTTTGTCAGAATATTTTATAGATCAAGACAAAGAAGGAATTTTGCCTGTGGGCAAGGGTGTGGCTTTAAAACATATAAGAATTGAACATGATATTGATACGGAAGTAGTGCTGGTCCGCATTCAGTCCGGAATTGAACTTGACAAGGCTATATTTGAAACCAATGCTGATGAAACAGTAGATGAGACAGAAAAAATTTATTGCCTTATTTTCCTGATGAGTTCAACAAAAAAATCGGCTCAGCATTTACGAATACTTGCTCACCTTGCCGAAATGATCGACAGCGTAGGTTTCAAACAGCGTTGGATGCAGGCAAAAGATGAGTCAGAGCTTCGTGAAATACTTCTCCGCGACGAACGGTTTATCAATATTAATATTGAGAAAGATAAACCCTATTCTGAATTGATCGGTAAAAAAGTAAAAGAGATCAAATTGCCCGGAGAAAGCCTGATTACCATCATAAAGCGCGGCGATGAGATTATTTTCCCTCACGGTAAAACAAAAATTAAAGAGAATGATGAATTATCCATCATTGGAGAAAAAAGTGATATAAAAGAGCTCAAACAAAATTGAATTGAATGTTAATACGGATCATTGTCTGAACTCTTTAGAAAAGTTAAATGCTCAGATAGGGTTTCATGTAGTTCCTTCAGTATACCTGATGGAGCTTTATAAGACGAAGGGGATTAAATCACCGAAAGATTTTTTATAATATCATCCATTGTTAGTAACTCTTCCTCACTCTCCTTCATATCCCTAAACGTAAATTTTCCTTCATTCAATTCGTTTTCCCCCACAATAATGGCAAACTGTGCATTTTCGCGGTTGGCATCCTTCATCTGGGCTTTCATGGATCGCCCTTTGTAATCCATGGTGGCGGATAACCCTTTTTCCCGGATTTTGGGCAGTTGTGCAACTCCCCACTTTCGGGCAGCCTCACCGAGTGTTACGATGTACACATCCACTTTTTTCTCGGAACCGAGCTCAATTCCGAGCTCTTCACAGGCGATAAAGAGGCGTTCCATGCCTGCAGCAAAACCAACGGCCGGGGTAGGTTGGCCGCCAATCTCTTCCACAAGCAGGTCGTAGCGTCCGCCGCCGGCAAGGGCATCCTGGGCGCCCAGATCGGGACTGATCAGCTCAAATGCAGTTTCGGTGTAGTAATCCATCCCGCGCACCAGATAAGGGTCTTCCTCAAACGGTATTTCCAGATCGGCAAGGTACTCTTTTACTTTGTTGTAATGGCTGAAAGATTCATCACTCAGGAAATCGGTTATAACGGGAGCCGATTCGATAAACGGCTGATCTTCCTCTTCTTTGGAATCCAGAATTCGAAGCGGATTTTTTTCGAACCGTTTTTGTGATACCTCACTCATTTTTTCAAAATTTGGTTTGAGGTGAGTTTTCAGGGCTTCTTTGTAACTGTTTCGGCTTTCGGGATTTCCGATTGAATTGAGCTTAAGCGTGGTATTTTTGATGCCGATTTTATCGCAGATATGAATCATGAATGCAATAATTTCCACATCGGCCACGGCATCACTGCTTCCCAAAACTTCAAGCCCAAACTGATGAAACTGCCGCTGCCGCCCTTTTTGAGGTCGCTCGGCACGGAACATCGGACCCATATAATACAATTTTTGAGAACCACCCCGCTGATCCAGATGGTTCTGAATATAAGCGCGAACAACCGGAGCAGTTAATTCCGGCCGAAGCACATAATTGTCTTCTCCCCGGCTGAATGAAAAAATCTCTTTGGAAACAATATCAGATAGCTGGCCGAGTCCCCGCACAATCAGTTCGGTCTGCTCCATTATGGGCGTGCGGATCTCCTCAAAATTAAATTTGGCAGCCTCTTCATGTATCAGATTTTCCAGATAGTGCCATTTTCGGATTTCATCAGGAAGAATATCCACCATACCGAGGTGGGTTGTGTACTTTGCTTGCGCCATTTTTCAGTTTTCAGCTAACGGTTAAAATTATTTCTTCAGCCAAACAAGATACGGTTGATTGACGAAAGATAGTAAAGAGTATTCGTGATGGATATCGGGTATTTAGAAGTGAGGAGAAAGATTTTTTACAGGATTGAAATCATGTGAAAGAGTGGACTTTTAAAACCACCATCCACTTCAATATTCACTGATAAATAAAAAATCAAAACAACGTTCAGGATTTGCTATTTTCAATCTATTGGCAATCATCAACAGATATCAGCATGTTCAAAAAAATTGTTTTCTATTTTTTACTTTCAGCGGTTCTTGCACCCTTTACTTTTGCCCAGGATTCACTGATTTATGAATCGGGCGGAGGACTGACTCCCGAACTGGCCGCTTTCAATGTGCATTTCTATGAGCTGGACCTGAAAGTCAATCCGGCCGACAGCACCGTTGCCGGAACTGTGGATGTTCATTTTACGGTGGTTCATCCAACCAACAAAATCGCTCTTGCACTGGATCCGAGAATGGAAATTCATCAGATAAAACAAATTGAAGAAGTCGAATCGGAACAGGCTAAAACCCTGAATTTTTCTCGTACAGAAACCGACCGCACATTTTTTGTTCATTTCAGAGAAACCCTGCAGCCCGGCCGTAAAATGCAGCTTCGTATCTCATATGACGGCCGGCCAAAAGTAGCCCCAAATGCCCCGTGGGATGGCGGATTTGTCTGGAGCCGGACCCCTTCGGATGATCCCTGGGTGGGAGTGGCGGTTCAGACAACCGGCGCCTGGCTCTGGTGGCCCAATAAAGACCATCCCTCCGACCGTGCCGACTCTGTTGCCATAAATCTGACGATGCCTGATGATTTGATAGTGGCTTCCAACGGGCATTTGAGAGGAGAGACAGAACACGATGACGGATGGAAAACCTGGCACTGGTTTGTCTCAACCCCGATCAGTAATTACAATGTTACACTGAATGCTGCTCCGTACGAAATCATCAGCGAAACTTACACAAGCACGGCCGGAGATGAGTTTGACATTACATTTTGGATTCTTTCCGAATATCTGGAAAAAGGAAAAGAGCTATTTCCACAGTTTGCCGAACAGATGCGATTTATGGAAGAGATTGCCGGACCTTATCCGTTCCGGGCCGATAAATACGGGGTTGCTCATGCACCGTATCTGGGAATGGAGCATCAGTCCATCATTGCCTACGGAGCCAATTTTGAAAACGACAACTTATTCAACCAGGATGCCGGCTTTGATGACCTGCACCAGCACGAACTGGCGCACGAGTGGTGGGGAAATCTTGTAACCGTCTGGGACTGGCGCGATTTCTGGATTCACGAGGGTTTTGGCACCTACATGCAGGCCCTGTATGCCGAACACCTCTCCGGTAAAGAGGCCTATCACACCATGATGGATATGATGCGGCGAAGAATTATTACCAATACCGACCGGGAAGTGGCTCCGCGCCGGCCGATGAGTTCCACGGAGATTACACAGGGTGCACGTGGCGGAAATGTGTACTACAAAGGAGCCTGGTTTTTACACACACTGCGATATCTGGTAGGCGATGATACATTTTTCGAGCTGATCAGGCGGTTTGCCTATCCCGATCCGGAAATGGAAGAAGTAACCGACGGCAGCCACATGCGTTTTGCAACTACCGATGATTTTTTGCATCTGGCCGAAGAGGTTACCCAAATGGACCTGGAATGGCTGTTTGAGGTGTATCTTCGACAGCCCGAATTACCGGTGCTGCACGCTATGCGCAGAGGTGGTTTTGTTCGACTTGAATGGAGGGTGCCCGAGGGATATCGGTTTCCCATGCCGATTGATATGATCATTGGCGGTGAGAGGGTAACATTGGTGCCGGGTGAACGGGATGTAATATCATTTGAGGTAGACGACTATGTTGAAGTTGAAGCCGACCCCGATGAGTGGATTTTAAAAGAATTTGAGCTTCGCACTGTTGAGGATGAGTATTGATGACATCAGTTTTACGGTGGTTATGCTGTTGATTTTAAAAGGTTCGGAAATAAACATCAGAAAATGATAAATTTTTCTTGAAAATTGCTATAAAAAGGTAAACATTATAGCGCTTGAAAATTTCATAACCTTAACATTTAAAACCAACGGACCGTTATGTGGCTCAATATAAAATCCTATGAGGAATACAATCAGATCTACCAGCAGAGTGAGAAAGATCGCCTGAAATTCTGGGAACACGAAGCAGGAACCTTTTATTGGCGAAAAAGCTGGGATAAAGTTCACTCGGGTGGTTTTGAAAAAGGAGACATTAAATGGTTCGAAGGCGGAAAACTTAATATCACTGAAAATGCGCTCGACCGCCACTTGAATACCATCGGTCACAAAACGGCTTTTATATTTGAGCCCAACCACCCCGACAGCTTCCGTCGAACCATCACCTACCGGCAGCTTTATGAGGATGTGTGCCGCTTCTCCAATGTTTTGGAAGAAAAAGGAATTAAAAAAGGCGACCGGGTCTGTATCTACATGGCCATGACGCCGGAGCTGATTATTTCGGCACTGGCTTGTGCACGTATCGGGGCAGTTCACTCCATTGTATTTGCGGGATTTTCGGCTCAGTCGCTTGCCGAACGCATCCAGGATTGCGATGCCAAAATGCTGATCACCAATGACGGCCTCCGGCGTGGCGACAAACATGTTCCGCTGAAAGATATATCTGATGAAGCTCTGAAAGAGTGCCCAACCGTAAAAAACGTCATCGTTTGCCAGCGCACCAACCGCGATATTGACTGGATGGAAGGCCGTGATGAATGGTGGCACATGCTGATTCGTAACGCCTCCAAAGAGCACAAAGCGGTTGAGATGGATGCCGAAGATCCGCTCTTTATCCTCTATACATCCGGATCAACCGGAAAACCGAAAGGAGTTCTGCACACTTGCGGCGGATACATGGTTTACACCAGCTATACATTCAGAAATGTGTTTCAGGTTTCGGAGGAAGATATTTACTGGTGTACGGCTGATGCAGGATGGATAACCGGCCACTCTTACATTCTTTACGGTCCGCTATTTAACGGAGCAACCGGTATTATTTTTGAGGGTGTGCCCAATTATCCCGATGCCGGACGCTTCTGGGAAGTGGTTGAGAAGTACAAAGTTACCCATTTTTATACAGCGCCAACGGCCATCCGGGCGCTGATGAGTTACGACATCAAATTTGTGCAAAAATACGATCTTAGTTCACTGAAAGTGCTCGGCACGGTGGGCGAGCCGATTAATGAAGAGGCCTGGCACTGGTACAACGATCATATCGGCGGAGGACGCTGCCCCATTGTAGATACCTGGTGGCAGACTGAAACCGGCGGAATTATGATCTCGCCACTTGCAGGAATTACACCCACCAAACCCGGCTTTGCAACACTTCCACTGCCGGGAATTTCTCCTTCCCTGATGGATGAAAACGGCAAGGAAATTCAAGGCAATGGTGTAAGTGGCAATCTCTGCATCAAACATCCCTGGCCGGGAATTGCCCGTACCATCTGGGGCGACCATGAACGCTATCTGAAAACCTACATGAACACCTACAAAGGGTATTATTTTACCGGAGATGGCTGCCGCCGCGATCCCGAAGGATATTATCGGATCACCGGCCGTGTGGATGATGTGCTGAATGTTTCCGGCCATCGTCTTGGAACTGCAGAAATTGAAAATGCCATCAACGAGCATCCGAATATTGTGGAGTCAGCCGTTGTGGGATATCCGCATGATATAAAAGGACAGGGTATTTACGCATTTTTGATTTGTGAGAAGACACCCGGTGATGCCAAGGCGTTTAAAAGTGAGATACACGATCTGGTAACCAAAATTATTGGCCCCATAGCCAAACCCGATCTGGTTCAAATTTCGCCCGGATTGCCGAAAACCCGTTCCGGCAAAATTATGAGGAGAATACTTCGAAAAGTTGCTGCCAACGATGAGCAAAACATCGGAGATACATCAACGCTGCTGGATCCAGGTGTGGTGGAACAGATCAAAGAAGGTAAAGCGGTATAAAAAAACATCGATTGATAGACTGAATCGACAGCCGGTGGTGAGGCAAACCTTATCACCGGCTTTTTTATTCTGCTTGGTCCGTAAAATTATCTCATCAAAAAACCGATCGACAGAATGGTCATGCTCACAAAAAACAGAAATAGCCGGAAACGTGTGGCAATAATGACAGAATGAAACAATAGCCCAAATGTGAGTGGGTTATCACTTAGCCAGGAATAGTAATGTTTGCGATGAGCAGCGCCCAGGGCCATCGTTACATGTCCGTGGAGAATGGTCAGCATAAACGGCAGGCCAAAAAATATAGACCCCGGAAACGAGTAGGTTTTACTGATGCCAAGCAGTTCGCACAATAAAAAAAACGGCCATGCAAAAATGAGCAGAAGAGGGATGGATAATGCCCAGTTTATAAAAGATATCCGTTTGTAATTTTTTTCACTTAATTCGGATGAAGACATAATATCTGCGTTGTTTGTATTAAGAAGAAGAATTGAAATTCAGGGAGCCCGGCAATAATCAAAAGATGAAAATTATTTCTGCAGTAACCTGTTGACTTATTTTCCCGAAATCAATTCATCTGGCTG
>SKYV01000188.1 GCA_007127745.1 Balneolaceae bacterium | reverse complement strand
GAAGCCTGGAAGCCTCTTCTTATTTTAAATATACCCGGACATTGTTAAGTAAGTGTGTATTTTAATACACACTACATTATTTACAGTATGATACCTCATCGTTCTATATATCGACAAAATTAGAGCCATTAAAAACCAAGAAATGGAATGCTGAAAGCAGGATACAATTCTCTCATGTTAACCATCATACGGTTAATCAATGAAGTAAACTATTTAACGTGAATTCAAGATAAGAATATGGAAAATGAATCTGAGGTTATCCAAAAAGGGCGTGAAGTTGTAAATATATAATCAATTTCGTCATGCCGGACCCCGATCCGTTATCTCCTGACTATATCAACGGCTGGAGATTTCACTACGTGTTCAAAAAATGAGCATTACATGGGTATCGCTACGCTCGGAGCACTCCGCTATCGCTTCGTGTTCAAAAAATGAGCGCATCTGGGTGCGGGATGACGCCCTTTTTGAACAACAATACCTTGATATCACAAAATTCAACCGTCTTATCTCGAATTCACGTTATTTAGAAAAATTGTGTTTTAGGAATCTTCTGTAATTCTGAAGATTACCGGCAAATAGAATTGAACTCGTACGGGTCTTCCGCGCTGCATACCCGGCTGGAATTTGGCATTTTGCACAACTCTGACGGCCTCTTCATCACAACCGCCGCCAATTCCCCTGATGACTTCCGGCATCTCCACTCCCCCTCTTTCATTTACTATGAACTGGACATATACCCGGCCCTGAATTCCTGCCCGTAATGCCCTCTCAGGATATCGGATCTCATTCTGTATAGCCTGCAATCCGCCAATCAACTCTGGCATTTGCTCTACTACAACAAAGAAATCTTCTTCTTCCTCTTCCTCATCTTGTTGCGGGGGAGGCGGTGTGGCCAGCTGGCTGTCGAAGTCCATTTCAGCGTCGATCATAATATCAACATCTTCAATTATTTCATCATTTGGAACAGCTACCGGTGAGGGAGGCCGGGGCGGGGGAGGCGGAGTTTCTATCTGTTGGGTCTGGATAATTTCTTCCATTTCAACAGCTTCCTGTTCCATCACAGTAATGATATCGGATTCTGATGCAGTAAAATCTATTCTTGCGAGTGCAGTAAGAATCAGCAAGGCCAATATCAGCCCGGTTTCCAGCAAAATAGTATAGTAGTTTTGAAGTTTTGCTTCAGGTTCTTTTCTCATAAATGAGTAGTTGGGTTTCAGTCTTTTTTCTTTCATGACTGGCCACCTTAATCTGTTAATTAAGACATATCTATAAGATGTTTTATTAAGGAGAACACCTGTCTTAATCTAAGATATGCTTGAAATGTTAATTTAATATGTGTATTTGAATGTGTGTTTGCAGACATTTGGCGCAATTCCGGGTCACACCACTTTGGTAAGCTCTCATTTATTTGAGTTAATGGCGTGACTCGCAAACATTCTTTCCCGGCAAAACAGTTTGTAACTGTATATAAAAACCGGCCTTAACCGGATTGAAAAAATTCAGGCCTGTTTAATGTAAATAATTCGATGTAAGGCAGTGAATTCACAAGAAAAAATTGCAGAAACCTATTTGAGGTGGTTGGATATCTTAGGCAGATACACTTCACCCACTGAATCACAAAAATTTTTTGATTTGTTTACAGAAAAAAGTGATTTCAGATCAATCACTAAAAAATAAGACTTCAGAATTTTATAAAGGAGGGGAAAAATGGACCCATTCCTGGGCCCATTTCACGTGTCCTGTCTCCTTCAACTACTAATGTATTTCTCGTATTCTATACAATTAGTTTCTGATCATAAATATTACCGGCAGGTTGTATTGAACCCGAACCGGACGGCCGCGCTGCATACCTGGCTTAAATTTCGCCTGGCTAACAACTCTTAGAGCTTCTTCATCGCAGCCTCCCCCAATACCTCTGATTACCTGAGGATTCTCTACTTCACCTCTCTCGTTTACAATAAACTGCACATAAACTCTTCCTTGAATATTAGCTCTCAATGCACGCTCGGGATATCTTACTTGCTGCTGAAGCGCTTCCAAGCCACCTATAAGTTCAGGCATCTGTTCAACAAGAATAAAGAAGTCTTCTTCATCTTCTTCCTCTTCCTGTTGCGGAGGTGGAGGAGGTGCATCCAGATGGGTGTCGAAATCCATTTCAGCGTCGATCATAATATCAACATCTTCAATAATTTCGTCGTTTGGTACCGCTACCGGTGATGGAGGCCTGGGGGGTGGCGGAGGAGTTTCAATCTGTTGCGTTTGAATGATCTCTTCCATTTCCACAGCTTCCTGCTCGGCAACTTCGATTACATCCGATTCTGTTGTGGTTAAATCCATTCTGACGATAGCTGTTAATATCAGCAATGCCAAAATAAGTCCCACTTCAAGAAGTATTGTGTAGTAGTTTCGAAGGTTTGACTCCGGCTTTCTTTTTATTTCGTAGTTGGGTTTCAGTCGTTCATCTTTCATGACTGTTTACCTCTCTGTTTTCGTTAATAGTTTAAATATGATAGATCATATTTTTTTTGGAGACATCTATCTTTACGTAAGATAAATCTGATTTGTTAAGATTTTGTGTACAAAAAGAATTTTTCACCTGGATGGTTTAATAAAAACAAATGCTTGGCGTTTTAGTGAGGTCAGGAAAATAGTTGGCTCTCTCCAATCAACTCTCCTGCAATGTTTAAGCGCTTTTTCTTATTGTTATTAATCCGTCGGTATTAATTCTTATGTAAATTAAAATAACACAATTTTTAAAAAAGCGCTTTTTATTTATCCAAATATTGGGCTTTTTTTTAGTTAATGGGTACTCTCACACCAGCCGCAAGTGCGAACTGATCAAAGCCGCTGAGAAAAATTCTGGGTTCTGCATAGAGTTTCACAGCTCCAATATCGTATTCTGCTCCAACACCCAGTCCGAGCCCAATTTCTGTGTCAGAATCTGAAAAGCTGTCTTGTGCATGAGAAGTCCCTGAAACCCACAACTCATCTTTAAATGAAAAATAGTGAACCCCAAGGCTGCCAATTCCATAAAGTGTTAAGGCATCTTGCTCATGGAACAGGTAGTTAAAATTAAAGTTTACTTCCAGAAATGTTGTTGAATACCGTTCTTCCAGTCCCATTCCGAGTTCATCAATATCTTCACCAGTAAGCCAATAAATAATATCGGCTCCAACTCTCATTTCTGGTGTCAGGTCATAGGTTCCTCCAACCTGAATTCCAATATCTTCGATATCAAGACCATAGGTAAGCCCTCCGCCTACGGATATTTGTGCTGCAGCCTGGTGGCTAAAAATCAGGCAGAGAACTGGTATCAATGCAATTAATAGTACTTTTTTCATGATTTTACCCCAATTATTAAACGTTGCTGCACCTCACCCTCACCCCGGTGCACTGTTGTTATAATTTCACTTTAATATTTTTTTATGATATCGATATGAAGAACCTTCAATCTTCATTGAAAAAATAGAATGGCTTACTATTTAAAACTGACTGAATATTTGGTGAAAAATCAATGTATACAGTCTTTAAAAGATCATGGTTTCAGAAATCATTCCCATAAAAAAAGACGGGCTATACACCCGTCTTTTTCATGATTTACTAAATGGATATTGAGCGCTACTTTTTGGGCTTTGTACCCAGGTGAACGCCTTCACCATACGCTTCGGCGGCGGCTTCCATTACAGCTTCACTCATGGTTGGATGCGGATGCACAGCGCTGATGATTTCATGGCCAGTGGTTTCAAGATCGCGGGCAACTACAGCCTCGGCTATCATCTCTGTTACGTGAGAGCCAATCATGTGGCAACCAAGCCACTCGCCATATTTGGCATCAAAAATAACTTTCACAAAACCTTCTTCGTGGCCAAGTCCGGCAGCTTTTCCACTCGCTGAAAATGGAAATTTGCCTACTTTCACATCATAGCCTTCTTCTTTGGCCTGTTTTTCTGTTAATCCTACCGATGCAATCTGCGGTTCGCAGTAGGTACAGCCCGGAATGTTATTGTAATTCACCGGTGCCGGTTTTTCGCCTGCAAGCATCTCGGCCAGAACTACTCCTTCGTGCGATGCTTTGTGGGCCAACCAGGGTGCGCCAATCACATCGCCAATTGCATAAATTCCATCTGCCGTGGTTTTGTAGGTCGATTCATCAACTTTGATGGCACCTTTTTCGGTTTCCACACCGGCTTTATCCAGACCCATATTTTCGATGTTGCCGGTCACACCCACTGCAGAAAGCACCACATCGGCCTCAACTTCTTCAGTTCCTTTTTTGGTTTTGATGGTAACCTTTACACCTTTGCCCTTTTTAACAACTTTCTCAACAGAGCTCTCAGTGTAAATATTCATGCCTTTCTTCTTGTAAATCTTGGCGAGCTCTTTCCCTATATCGTCATCCTCAACAGGCACAAGAGTTTTTTGAAGTTCAACCAGTATTACTTCAGTGCCGATGGCATTGTAGAAGTAAGCAAATTCAACACCAATAGCGCCGGCACCAATTACAACCAATTTCTTCGGTTGCTTGTCGAGCTGCATGGCCTGTTCGGAATCGATGATTTTTTTCCCGTCGATCTCAAGGTTGGGCAGTTGCCGCGGACGGGCTCCCGTAGCTATAATAAAGTGTTTGGCTTTCACGGTTTCGGATTCTTTACCTTTCTCGTCCTGTACGGACAGCTCTTTATCCGACTTAAACACACCGGTACCGTTCATCACTTCAATCTTGTTGGCCTTCATCAAAAACTGAACACCCTTGCTCATTTTATCAGCCACTTTCCGGCTTCGTTTCACCATGCCTTCAAAATTTGCAGAATACTCTTTTACATCCACACCGTAATCGGATGCGTGAGAGATCGATTCAAACACTTCTGCGGACCGGAGAAGAGCTTTTGTGGGAATACATCCGATATTCAGGCATACTCCGCCAAGAAAACGTTTTTCTACAACAGCGGTTTTCAAGCCCAATTG
The DNA here is from genome assembly GCA_007127745.1 of Balneolaceae bacterium. Classification (GTDB taxonomy): domain Bacteria; phylum Bacteroidota; class Rhodothermia; order Balneolales; family Balneolaceae; genus Rhodohalobacter. The sequence continues at coordinate 4,334 of SKYV01000188.1, read as the reverse complement.
CGATGCCCTGATGGCAGCAACATATCCCCCGGGGCCGGTTCCTATTACACATACGTCAAATTCTTTTGCCATGATGAGTTTATTTACTTTGGTTAGGTCGTTTCATTTAAACTATTTTGGTTCGATGAACCAATTCGAAAATATCTTTTTCAAAACTTCAGTATCAGCATTGAAAGGTAAGGAATCTTGCTCAGATTTTTAAACACAGGATCTGTTTCTGCGGATTGATTTTTCATCCATCCGGAAATTACGTTTTGTCTTTGGCTTCACTGCTTAATTAAAATCTCCCCGATCTTTTCTGCGGAAATAGTCTCTGCTGGCTTCAATCACTTTTGGGGCCAGCAAAATCGTACCTATCATGGTTGGAATGGCCATCATCGCAAACATTCCGTCAATCAAATTCACTACCATATCGATGGTTGTGATAGAACCCAGAAAAATGGTAAAAATGTAGAAGTAGTTGAAGTAGTGTTTCTTATCAGCACCTGCTAAAAAGTTGAGGCATTTTGTGCCGTAATACGAATAGGTAAACATGGTAGTGATGCTGAAAATAAACACACATAAAATAAGCAGATAGAGGCCAATTCCCGGAATACCGGTCTGGAAGGCCACAGCTGTCATGGTAATTCCGTCAATTTCGGTATTTGTCCATGCGCCGGTCATCAGCAGGGCGAGGGCGGTCATCGTGCAGATCAGCAGTGTGTCGATAGCCGGTTCAAGCATACCAACCAATCCTTCGCGTACCGGCTCGCGGGTTTTTGCAGCTCCGTGTGCCATGGCTTCGGTTCCGATTCCCGCCTCATTCGAAAAGGCTCCACGGCGAATGCCCATCGAAATCATATAGCCGAGAGCCCCGCCAAATGCTGACTCCTGACTGGCAAAGGCTCCCTGAAATGCATCTGTAAAAATTAAACCCAGGTAGGTGGGCACATCCGAAACATTGGTAATGATGATGTAAACAACTGTGAAGATATAGATCAAAACCATTAAGGGAACCAACCGTGCAGCTACATGGCCAATTCTTTTAATACCGCCAAAAATCACCAGGGATACCAGAAAAACCAAAACCACACCGATGATAATATCAGAAAGCCTGAACCCTGTTTCGGTAATAAATGAGCCGGATAAAATCATGATGTCGTATCCCATTCTGGCGTTTTCAGCAAGCAGCATATCTCTGATGATTTGTGTAAGCTGGTTTGACTGAAAAATGGGCGTACAACCGATTAACCCCGCTAAACTGAAAAAAACAGCCAGCGGTTTCCACTTTTTACCAAGACCTTCAACAATGTAATACATGGGTCCGCCCTGCACTTTTCCGTTTGTATCTTTGCCCCGATACATGATGGAGAGTGTACAGGTAAAAAATTTGGTGGCCATCCCTACGATGGCAGTAATCCACATCCAGAAAATGGCTCCGGGGCCGCCAAGACCGAGGGCAATGGCCACACCGCTAATGTTACCCATGCCCACTGTTGCTGCCAGCGTGCTCGATAGTGCCTGAAAATGATTGATATCTCCCGGTGCATTTGGATCTTCATACTTCCCGGAAAGGACCTGAATGCCATGCCTGAAATTCCGATAGGGCATGAAACGGCTGTAGAAAAGAAAAAAAATACCCCCGCCGACAAGAAGTACAAGCAGCGGGGTTCCCCATGCATAATTCGCAAAAGTTACAATAATCCGTTCTAACGTTTCCAGAGCTTTTCCTCGCAGAAAGTTTGGTTCAAAGTTGTTGATCAGGACTTAAAGCAGGCATACCGCTCCCATGATAGTTATTAACCTCACAGGAAAGCAAACAGGTATTTATCCGTTTTGAACCATTTTTTGACGGATCGTATCTGTCCGGGTGTAGTGTGCGTAATCGAGCAGTGGCGGTTCAATGCCGCTGTTTTTTAGAAACAGTGCAATTTGAGCACGATGATGCTGGCCGTGGATAATCAGATGGTTGCAAATTTCCCAGATAGAATTGTAATACTCAGCTCCTTTTGAGTTTTTGTATTTAACCAGATTATCGAGATCCACTTCGTGGTCGCCGATGAGATCAATCCAGGCCTGATTGGCTTTTTTGGCTTTTCGTTTTAATTCGCCGCTGTCGTACTTTGTCCAAATATCAAGGTCTCTGTCGGCCGATATTTCCACAACGCGAGAAAACCAGATTTTTTGAGCATTAATGACATGTGAAAGCAGAGACACACATGCCTCTTCTTCCTCAAAGGGGCTCTGCTCCCTGCAAACATCCACCAATTTATGAGTACTCCACAGGTCAAATACAAACAGCTTCTGCAATTTTTGTCTTTCGTCCATAATTCATCTATTTAATGCATTAATATTTATAAATTTATACAGCCAAATTATAATAGCGAGAAATTCCACTCAGAATAAACTGAACACTGATTGCAAGGGCAATAAAGCCCATCAAACGTGTCATCACATTTAAACCGGTTGGCCCGATATATTTGGCAGAAATGGGTGCAAGGCGTAAAATGCCGTATGCAGATACAACCACAAGCAACACAGCAACACCATTAAGAATGTAATCCATAATTCCTTCAGCCTGCGTGGCAAAACCAATCACTACAGCGATACTGCCCGGTCCGGACAGCAGCGGCAAAGCAAGCGGACTGAATGAAATATCCTCTTTATCCTGAGCAGCTTGTTTATCCTCTTCGGTTAACTTTTTCCCACCCGTTTCGGGATTCAACATCGAGTATGCAGCTCTCATTATAATCAATCCTCCTGCAATCCGAATACCTGCAAGTGAAATTCCGAAAAAACTGAGGATAAAGGTTCCTATTAATAAAAATGAAATTAGCACACCGAACATATAAATACTGGCTCGTTTCGCAGTTCTTATTCTCTCTTTCTCATCAAGCCGTTCTGTTAACGACAGAAATATCGGCATGGCCGCCAGTGGGTTCACCACCGAAAAAAGAGAAGTAAAGCTTGCAAACAGTAATGCCGCCACACCAATAATGGCAACTGAATGTTCGGGCACCATCTCCGTAAATAACTCAATCATACCTCTAAGATAGAGATGATTTTATCAATTTTGTATGAGAATTTTACCCTGAACGATCCTGATAATTTATTTGTATTTTTCCTGACTCAAGATTCTTCAAAATACCTTTTCAAATGAATACCGAGCAGATTTTACAGCAAACCGATTCGATTATCAAAGGATCAGGAAACAAAACAGAAAAACTCCAGGCCATTTGCGAGCTGCTTGACCGCAGCGTGGATGTGTTTGACTGGACCGGTTTTTACCTGGTTGCGCCGGATGAAGACCGGATGCTGGAACTGGGGCCTTATGTTGGCGAACCCACCGATCACACAAAAATTTCTTTTGGAACAGGCATATGCGGCCAGGCCGCCGAAACACTCGATACTTTTGTGGTGCAGGATGTAAGCCAGGCCGATAATTACCTTGCCTGCAGCGTAGATGTAAAATCTGAAATTGTTGTTCCCATTATGAAAGATGGACGATTCGTGGGCGAGCTCGATATTGATTCGCACACCCTCAACGCCATCACACCTGAACTGAAAGAGATGTGTGAGGAGATTTGTGTTAAATTGGAGGATATTTTTTGATGGTGCTTGGTAAAGCACCTGATTGTGGCACTATTTGCCGATCTTTTTTCATCAACTTATACGGTTAAATAGCTGCTTGCTGCAACTTCCCTGTTCATTTATAAATTTTTACGAAGGCTGAGCAAACCTGTATTTAATTCACTCGTCAAACAGACTGAAATGGACAGATAATCTGCGGCTAAATCTATTTCGATTGTTTTGTTTGAAAAAGCAGCAATTGTCATAAAAGATTCGCAGATCGGGTATTGGAAAATGCGTATGGTTTTTCAGGCTGATGTTTATTTCCAATAGCCGGCAAACAGAAGTTTTGTAATAATTTATAAAACTTGTGCATTGTTCTACAAAATTTTATCAGCGCTATATGGTTGTAGCTGTAAACTTTTTAAGTTTGATCACTTTTTAACTCAATTTTTATAATCAAAAAAATTTGAACCCTTGAATTTAAAATTATCTTCATTCATCCCTGTTTTTCTTGCAGCCCTGCTTCTTGTGTCTTGTGGCGGAAATGATTCACAAGACGGCCCGCCCGGAGGTTTTGGTGGTTTTGGCGGGCAGGAAACCAGCGTAGAAGTTATCCCGGTTCAAACCGGTTCCATCTCCGACCTGGTTCGGTCTTACGGCACCATCAGAGCCCAGGACATCGTGGTTATCACTCCCCAGGTTTCAAACCGGGTTACCAGAATTCATGTCGATCTCGGGGATGAAGTTGCCCAGGGTGATGTGATGGCTGAAATTTACGATGT
>SKYV01000263.1 GCA_007127745.1 Balneolaceae bacterium | reverse complement strand
TAGGTTCTGTATCATATAAAAAGGTATATAATTTGATTGGCAATGATACGCACCGGAAAAATATCTATCAAATTATGAGTGTGTATGTTTTATCATTGCAGTTTACCTAAACCATTTTCAGGAATTAAATTCCGGCCTAAATCCCTTATATTTATGAAAGAAAATTAAAATAAAACCATAACAGGAGATTTATATGTCTAACGCTTATTTCAATATTCAGGAACCAAAAAACGAACCCTATAACTCCTATGCACCGGGAACCCCTGAACGGGAATCCCTAAAGAAACGATTAAAAGAGCTAAAATCGGAGGTTATTGAAATTCCGGCCATCATCAACGGAAAGGAAGTACGCACTGATAATACGTCGGATGTGGTGATGCCACACAATCACAGCCACAAACTGGCCACTCTGCATCAATGCGGTGAAAAAGAGGTGAATATGGCCATTGAAGCGGCTCTGGAAGCTCAAAAAAAATGGGCCGTAATGCCCTGGGAAGAGCGGGTAGCCATCTTTCAGAAAGCCGCCGACCTTGTAACCGGCCCCTGGCGCGATACCATGAATGCCTCTACCATGCTTGGACAATCCAAAACACCCCAGCAGGCCGAGATTGAGGCAGCCGGCGAACTGGCCGATTTTCTGAGGTTTAATGCCTGGTATCTGGCCAAAATTATGAACGAACAACCCTATTCACCCGACGGCGTCTGGAACCGGGTTGAATACCGTCCACTTGAAGGATTTATTTTTGCTGTCAGTCCGTTCAACTTTACGGCCATTGCCGGAAATCTGCCCACATCTCCGGCCATGTGTGGCAATGTGGTTCTATGGAAGCCATCCACCGATTCGGTCTATTCCAACTACTTTTTTATGAAGCTGTTGAAAGAAGCGGGCATGCCCGACGGCGTCATTAATTTTGTACCGGGCCGTGGCGCCGGTGTAGGAGACCCTGTTCTGAACAGCGAGCACTTTTCCGGCATTCACTACACCGGTTCGGTGCCCACTTTTAACCATCTCTGGAAAACGATCGGGAAAAATATCGACAAGTACCGAACTTATCCGCGGGTTGTTGGAGAAACCGGTGGTAAGGATTTTGTATTTGCCCACAACAGCGCTGATGTTGATGAACTGGTAACCGCCACACTGCGTGCCGCTTACGAATATCAGGGGCAGAAATGTTCGGCAGCCTCGCGCATGTATGTACCCGAATCGATCTGGCCGGATTTTAGAGAAAAGTTTCTCGGTGAAGTTGCCAAAATCAAAATGGGAGATGTTGAGGACTTCACCAACTTTATGGGAGCCGTCATCAGCCGAAAAGCATTTGATGATATTACCGGATATATCGATTATGCCAAAGAAGCAGATGATGCGGAAATCATTGCCGGTGGCAATTACGATGACTCCAAAGGGTTCTTCATTGAACCGACCGTTGTTTTGACGACCAATCCAAAATTCAAAACCATGGAAGAGGAAATTTTCGGTCCGGTGCTGACCATCTATGTATATAAAGATGAAGATTTCGATGCCACTCTGGACCTTTGCGATAACACCTCTCCTTTTGCATTGACCGGCGCTATTTTCGCAAAAGACCGTTATGTGGTGAAAAAAATGTCGGATCGATTCCGGCAGACAGCCGGCAATTTTTACATCAATGAGAAACCGACCGGTGCCATTGTAAACCAGCAGCCGTTCGGCGGTGCCCGAAAATCGGGAACCAACGACAAAGCCGGAAGCATCATCAACATGCTGCGGTGGTTGTCGGCCAGAGCGATCAAAGAGGTTACTGTAGCCCCCAAAGACTGGAGATATCCATACATGGAGAAAGAGTAGGTTATTAATAGCACATCACTTTCAAAAATCAAACTCCGGTTGGAAGATAATTTCGGCCGGAGTTTTTTTATACGTCACACTTACTGGTTATTACTCTCACGTAAAAAAATATTCATTAAACGTAAATTTCAATTATGTTAACGCACTCGATCATAACAAAATAAATACCCGATATATCTGAAATTTTCTTACTGCTAACACTTGAAAAACAAATGGTTTATTCCTTTTACAAAGATATTTTTTTGAAAACCTTTCCTTTACAAATACCTGTTCATTTTCCTTCACAAAAGGAAGAATATTTACCAACAATAATTTTATATAATTATTCTTTATAACTATTTGACATAAATTAATTAAGTGATTTGGCATTTAATGTAATATATATAAGTCTTATTGACCACATGTCTTATACTGTATGTATTGACCTTCTAATTTTGCAATTATTGATTTAATCATTGATCTTGATACACTAATTACACTAATTACACTAATTAATATAAATTAATTTACAATATTTTATAAGGTACATTAAACCAATACTGTTCAATTATTTTTCATTTTTTTAGAACCAAATTTTTTAATTAAAAAATCTAATAACCGTGAATACAATAACAAACTTTCTAAAAATAGCAGGAGCATTTTTATTGCTCTTTTTCTTTACTTTATTCCCATTTTATCTATTGGCACAAACCGCTGATGAAGAAGAGCCTTCACTTCATGTAGGCGGCGCTTTGCGCTTTAATATGATTCTTCAGAGCTATGAAAGCGACATTGATGCAAACAGCTCTTCATTTACGATGGATACATGGAGGATTAATGTTCTCTATGATAATCCGGGAGGAATCGGGCTGAATTTTGAATACCGCTTTTACCCGACATTCGGCACCCACTTTATCAAACAGGGCTGGCTTGATTACGATTTTTCTGATCGAACACAAGCTCAGCTTGGTGTTACACAAGTGCCATTTGGAAACCTTCAATACAATTCCAATAACTGGTGGTTTAGCCTACCCTATTATGTTGGCCTTGAAGACGATCATGACATGGGCCTGAAACTCACCCGTACATCGGAGAACTGGCAGTGGGATTTTGCCTATTTTTTCCAGCCAGAACCTGAGGGGCCCCCTGCTGCTTTTGGTACCGGCGGGTCCGGGCGCTATTCCTATGATGTAGTTCCGGAAGGCAATGCATCCTTATCAGAAAGAAACCAGTTCAATATACGTGGTGCATACCTAACAGCCGGAGGCAGCGAAGTTGGTGCATCATTACAATACGGGCAACTTTACAACAGTGCTCTTGACCAATTTGATGGCCGCTACGCATTTGCCGTTCACGCCGACATTAACTCCGGCAATTTCAACATCAAACCTCAATTTCTCTATTACAACATGGACGGGGTTGATGATGCCGGGCAAGACCTGAGCACTGTATTTATGGGTGCATATGGCATTCCGTATGAAGTATCAACCGAAGCCTGGATCGCAACACTCGGTCTATCCTATTCTTATGATGTTGATTGGGGGCCCATCACCAACCTGAACTTCTACAATGACTTCAGTTATATGGAAAACAGTGTGGGAGATGGTACAACAAATCTTGCCAGTGGAGAAACACTCACGCTCAATGACGATTTCCAACACACTGTACAGAACATTACCGGAGTGCTTGTATCTGCGGGGCCGGTATTCACTTACTTTGACATTGCTCAGGGAATTAATCATCCCTGGCTGACCGACAATTTTGGTGTTGGTGTAGGTCCGGGACATGAAGATTTAGATATCGGCGACTCGGAATACAACATTCGTTTTAACATTAACATTGGCTTTTACTTCTAATCAAATCTGGATTAATAAATATCCTAAATAAGCCTCCATATTGCATGGAGGCTTATTTAATTTACCTTCAGAAAAGATATTATTAATCGTACAACGATTTTTGTAAGTTCACAAAAACCAAAAAAGCAACTAACCTGACTATGGCTTTACGAGGACAAGAAGATAAACCGGGTTCGAAAAAATCCGGAAAGAAAAAACTATTTGATATACACGGCCCGGTCTTTTGGCCTTCCGTTATTTTAATTACCGCTCTGATTGTAGGAACAATTTTGGCCGGAGATGCGGCTGAGGAAGCTTTCAATGCAACACGGATAGCTATTACGGATTGGGGCAGCTGGCTGTTTGTCTTAGGAGTGAACCTGTTTATTGGTTTTTCTCTCTATTTTGCATTTAGCCGTTTTGGGTCTATACGCCTGGGTGGAAATGATGCCAAACCTGAATTTAGCACTATGGCATGGTTCGCAATGTTATTTAGTGCCGGTATGGGGATCGGACTTATGTTTTTTGCAGTAGCAGAACCGATGTGGCATCTTCTCTATCCGCCACATGCAGAAGTCGGAAGTGCCGCTGCATTTCGCGATGCAATGGGTGTAACATTTTTGCATTGGGGTTTTCATCCCTGGGCAATTTACGCTGTGGTTGGGTTGTCCCTTGCATTTTTCGCCTTTAACCGGAAACTCCCACTCTCCTTCCGTTCGGTATTTTACCCTCTCCTGGGAGACCGTATTAACGGATGGATGGGGGACTTGATAGATATTCTTGCCGTTTTGGCTACACTCTTCGGCCTGGCCACCTCACTCGGTATAGGAGCATCACAGGCGGGTGCTGGAATGGAGTATGTGTTCGGCCTGGAAAACACAATCAATCTTCAGGTCTTCATTATCATCGCAGTTACAGCAGTAGCGGTTGTATCGGTTGTTCTGGGTATTGACAAAGGGGTGAAGGTTTTGAGTGAATTTAACATCAGAGTTGCTGGACTCTTCCTTCTCTTTATCCTTGTTGTTGGCCCTACACTTTTTATTCTGGGATCATTTGTACAAAATATTGGCCATTACGCACAAAATTTCGCCACGTACTCAACATGGACACAGTCTTATGAAGAAGGTGAATTCATGACAACCTGGACTGTTTTCTATTGGGCCTGGTGGATTTCATGGTCGCCTTATGTAGGTATGTTTATCGCACGTATTTCTAAAGGAAGAACCATTAAACAGTTTATTCTCGGCGTGCTGATTGTTCCCACCGTGGTTACCTTTTTATGGATGAGTGGTTTTGGCGGCAGCGCCATATTTCTCGAATCCGGTGGCATTGCGGAAATAGCAGCAGCTGTTGAAGCAGATCAAACAACTTCACTTTTTATCCTGCTGGATCAGTTTCCACTTTCCATATTTACTTCCATACTTGCTATAATTTTAATTTTGAGTTTCTTTGTTACTTCGTCCGACTCAGGTTCACTTGTAATTGATGGTTTGACAAGCGGCGGTAAACTTCATGCCCCCGTAGGTCAGCGTATATTCTGGGCTACAACCGAGGGTGTTGTTGCAGCCGTTCTGTTAATTGGGGGTGGATTAGGAGCCTTACAGGCTGGTGCTATCAGTACCGGTTTGCCTTTTGTTATTGTACTTCTAATCATGTGTTACAGTCTGCAACAGGGATTGAGCAAGGAATACAATGACATGGCGATGAAAGACAGAGCCAAAGAGCGTGAATCTTACAGAGAACTCATTACCAGAGCATTGCAAAAACAAAAAAAATAGACTCAGAGGATTTTATGAATAATTCAAAACATTGGCTTGTTTGTCTCGATTTAACAAAAATGGACGAGGTAATTGTTGGTTATACCTCTTTTTTAGCCACCTTAACCAAACCGAAGACCATAACATTTCTGCATGTAATTGATTCAGGCCCAACAGCAATGGAAATTATTGAACAGTTTCCTGAAGTTGGCAACAAGAAAGAATTTGAGGAGATTGTCAGAAATGAAATGGAAGAAGAAGTTGGCCGGCATTTCAGTGATTCTTCCATTAACATCAACTTCGATATACAGGAAGGAAAACCTACAACTCAAATTATTGACGACGTTAACAGACTTAAACCGGATCTTCTGATCGTGGGGAAAAAAGTCGGTTACATGGGTGAAGGTGTAATGCCAAAGCGCATATTAAAATATGTACCTGCTTCCATCTTGTTTGTTCCGGAAAATTGTCGGTACAGTCTTGATAAAATACTTGTGCCTGTCGACTTTTCAGAGCAATCGGCAAATGCACTAAAAAAATCCCTCGAACTTGTAAAAGAACATGGAGGAGAAGTCATTGCCCAGCACGTTTATGAATACCGGGCACAATTTTTCCCCTACATGCTTGCAGATGATGAAAAAGATGAGTTCGATCAGGAAGTTGAAAAGAAAAAGGATAAATTTGTTGAAAAGTATGGGATCCCGCCGGAAGTAAAATTTGCCATGACTGTTCACAGCAGCGGCAGATTAGCTGACACCGTTTATGAACAAACCATAAGTGAACAGGCAGACCTGATAACCCTTGCAACCAAAGTCAAAAAGCTGCCCATTTTTATTCAGCATGATTTCACCGATAAAATGGTAAATTATGCATTCGGTATACCCATTTTAGTGTTGAAAAATGAAGAGAAGTATAGAAAGTTTCTATCGTCTTTCTTCAAAGATTAGATTAATTGAATCTTTCTACTCTTATAAAAGCCCGGTTTTGCCGGGCTTTTTTATTTACTGATATTTTTTGGTTGCCTCAACGGCAATTTTATCAACGCGGTTGTTGCGCTCATCATCAGCATGGCCTTTTACCTTGATCCACTCCACCGAGTGAGGTTTTGCCGCTTCCAGCATCTGCTCCCAGAGATCTTTGTTTTCTACCGGTTTTTTGTTCGATTTTTTCCACCCCTTCTTCAGCCAGTTAACAATCCAACCTTTTGTAAATGCATTGATGATCAATGCGCTGTCGCTATGGATTTTTACCCGGCATGGCCTATTCAGCGCTTTAAGTCCTTCAATCACAGCCTGCATCTCCATGCGGTTGTTGGTGGTGTTGGCACTGCCTCCGCTCAGCACTTTCTCTTTTTTATTCCATATCAATAAAGCTCCCCATCCACCCGGCCCGGGATTTCCGCTGCATGCTCCATCGGTGTATAAAATGACAGTCGGTAGTTTCTCAGGCATATCGATCTGTAAGTGTTTGCAATGAATTTTTAAACTCAAGGACTTTTTGAGTGATCAATTCTTCCCAGTTTTCATGGTCTCCACCTGAATAAATAATTGAACGCGATGAATTTATGATGGGTATTCCCTCATGCGAATGTAAAGCATTCAATATATTTTTTACAGAACCGCCCTGCGCACCTATTCCGGGAATCAGGAGATGTGCTTCCGGGAAAGCTCCAATTACATTCTGGATTTTATCAGTATGTGTAGCTCCAACAACCAGGCCCAGTTGCGCCAAACTGTTTTCCCTCATTTTGGAAAGTTCTTCAGCAATATATTCTCCAAGCGACATACGCCCTTCAAATCGCCTGTGCAAAAAATCACCAGCGCCGCTGTTCGAAGTCATCGCAAGTACAAATACTGCCTTTTGTTCATCATCCAGAAACGGCTCGAGTGTATCCATTCCCATCAGCGGGTTTAATGTTACCGCATCCGCACCCAGCCGATCAAAAAAGGCTTGCCGGTACTTCATGGCGGTATTACCGATATCACCGCGTTTTGCATCGGCAATTAAAATCCGGTTTGACGGAATCATATCCGAAACTTCTTCAAGTACAGACCACCCCTCACTGCCTAAAGCCTCAAAAAAGGCGGTGTTTGGTTTAAAAGCACATGCATGCAATTTAGTAGATTCAATCACACGCCGGCAAAATTCAAGAATTCGTCTCGAATCATCATTAAACTGATTGTAGAGCGGTTTCGGAATCAGTTCTGGAGAAGGATCAAGGCCTACGCAAAGCGTTGATTTTGATGACATAACCGCCCGCTTCAGCTTTTCAGTAAAATTCATAAAAATTATCTCTGCTTTCTTTGCAACATAGTAATTAAAAGCCTAAGATAAGGCCTTCCAATCAACCATACATTTATTTATTTAAATTAGAAATACACCCAATGAGCTGGTTCAAAAAGTGGTTCAACAGTCCTCTCTATGAAAAACTGTATGCAAACAGAAACGAATCGGAAGCGAAGCTGCTTGCAGATCTGATTGAGAAAAAAGTCCCAAAATCCACACACTCCAAACTACTGGATCTCGGATGCGGCAGAGGGCGCCATTCCATCACATTTGCCGGGAGAGGTTATCAGGTCAAGGGTATCGATCTGTCTGAGGCAGCTATCACCACTGCAAAAAAGCGGGCACATCAGAATAAAGCTTCCCATGCACGGTTTGAAATCAGAGATATGCGAGAGCCACTGAATGAAACGTTTGATGCCATTCTCAATCTTTTTACCACGTTCGGATATTTTCTGGATGACAACGAAAATCAAAGAGTATTAAAGAGTGCCGGCTGTATGCTGCGAAAAGATGGTATTTTTGTAATTGATTTCTTGAATGCCAACCAGGTTAAAAAAAACCTGAAACCTTGTGATAATGGAATTTATGAAAGCCTGGAATACAGCATTGAGCGTTACATTGAGGACGGAATGGTTCATAAAACCATTACTTTTACAGGCCCGGAACTCGAAGAACCGGTTGAATACACAGAACGGGTTAAATTGTATGACAAATCCTGGTTCGAGAAGAACCTTTCAGAAACCGGGTTTGAAATCTCCTGTATTTGCGGAGATTATTACGGCAATGATTTTGATGAACAATCCAGTCCAAGATTATTGATGTTCAACCGGAAATTGTAACGGGCTTTTTACAACATTGTATCTTCAAAAACCTCTTCTGCCCCGTGCGGTGGACGCTGAAGCGACCAGGTTTCGAAATAAAAGGTACGTTCCGAGTTGATTCTTTTTCCGTTGATACTGAAAAACCTGAAGGATTCGGATATCAGCTCTTTCAGCGGATAGAAAAGTTTCGGGTACATATTTGTTTTTGAAAACAGGTGCAGATCAAATCCCTGATGGGCTTTTTCTTTATAGAGCACCAGATCTTCTTCTTCTAACACATCCGCAATTTCCGATTTTTTGTGCCCCACGTTACTTCCGGAATCAATACGGAGCTGATGATTACTCCATCGTACTGTATCTTTCTTTGATAAAATCAGTGCATCACCGATTTCAGCGCTTTCCACCGCACTTTTAAACGGGACAACATTTCCATCGATAAACAACTCGTAATCATCCAGCCCGTTTTCGAGAGCATGGATTACCGGTTCATAATGATCCAGAATATTCACCCCGAACGACGGACCTTTCAGGTCGGTCCCTGTAATGTAGAATTTGGAGTAGGTAGGATCTGGTTTCAAAAAGTCCTCGATACTGCCAGATACTTCCTGAACAGATCGATCGAGCTGGCGTTCCCGGAGTTGATCGAGTCGAAGGTCGTGTTCAAAAATGAGCTTAAAAATATCCATCCGAAAATTTATAAAAAAATTTTACTTGTAACTTTATATGGCTGTAAAACAAAAAACCCCGGAAGAGTCATTCCCCGGGGTTTTTAATTTGTTTACTGTTAAAACAAAATTTACAGTGCAGTTGCAATCACAAGTGCAATAACAGCAATCAGTTTTAACAAAATGTTGAGCGACGGTCCGGATGTATCCTTCAGCGGATCTCCCACAGTATCTCCGGTAACGGTTGCCTTGTGGGCATCGGAACCTTTGCTGTAGGTTTTTCCGTCGATTACAATATCGGCCTCGACCATTTTCTTGGCGTTATCCCATGCACCACCGGCATTTGCCTGGAAAATAGCCATCAGAACACCCACAACGGTAACACCTGCAAGCAGGCCACCGAGGGCCTCTTTTCCAAAAATAAATCCAACCAGAACAGGCACAAGAACGGCCATCAGTCCGGGTGTAATCATTTCGCGAAGTGCTGATTTTGTAGAAATCTCAACGCACTTGCTGTATTCTGCGGTTCCGTGAGCAGCGTCAAATGTTTTCTGGTCATCATCACTCCACTCTTTTTGATCTACACCTTCATTTTTTCTCATCACTTCGAGAGCAGCTTTAAGCGGCGGGATTGAGGCAAATTGCCGGCGTACTTCTTCAATCATCGACTTGGCAGCTCGCCCAACAGCGTTCATTGAGAGTGCAGAGAACACAAATGCAAGCATACCACCCACAAACACACCGGCCATTACATTGGCTTCGGAAATATCGATGGAAGAAATTCCGGCTGAGGTCATATACGCACCAAACAATGCCAGTGCAGTAAGGGCAGCAGATCCAATTGCAAAGCCTTTTCCGATGGCAGCCGTAGTGTTTCCAACGGCATCGAGCCGGTCGGTTCGTTCTCTAACTTCAGGCGGTAATTCAGACATTTCTGCAATACCACCGGCGTTGTCGGATATCGGGCCGTAAGCATCAACGGCAAGCTGAATCCCGGTATTGGAGAGCATCCCCACAGCGGCAATGGCAATTCCGTACAGGCCGGCAAGGTGGAATGAGAACATAATTGCAAATGCAATAATCAAAATTGGAATAGCTGTTGAAATCATCCCGACACCAAGACCGGAAATAATGTTTGTGGCATGCCCGGTAAGCGACTGCTCGGCAATACCGATTACCGGCTTTTTGCCAAATCCGGTGTAATACTCTGTTATCAAACCGATACCAAGGCCGGCAAACAGGCCAACGATGGTTGCCAGGTAAACACCGAGAGAGGTATATTCAAACACACGCCCGTAGAGCGGATCGTTATAACTCCAGCTTGACGGAAGCAGCCATGTAATCAAAAAATAGAAGATTACGGCCATCAGAATGGCAGAACCAAATTCACCGATATTGAGTGCTTTTTGAGGATCTCCGCCCTCTTCTTTTACGCGTACAAACAGCGTTCCGATTATAGATGTTACAATTCCGGTAGCAGCCAGCAGTAACGGCAAATATACAGCGCTCATGCCTCCAAGGGCAGCGCCTGTATCTCCTTCAAACAGGGTAAAGAATACAGCACCGAGAACCATGGCTCCAATAATTGAACCGACAAACGATTCAAAAAGGTCGGCGCCCATTCCGGCAACATCACCAACATTATCACCTACGTTATCGGCAATGGTTGCAGGATTTAGCGGATGGTCTTCCGGAATACCGGCTTCCACTTTTCCAACAAGGTCAGCTCCCACATCGGCAGCTTTTGTATAAATCCCGCCGCCAACACGTGCAAAAAGGGCGATGGATGATGCCCCAAATGAAAATCCGGTAATCACGGTAATTACGAGGGAAAGCACTGTCTGTGTATCGGCTGCCGTAGCCTGATTGTGTAAATTAAACTGCCATCCGAACAGTATAAAGAGTAAGCTGAGGCCAAGAACACCAAGCCCTACAACGGCAAGGCCCATAACAGAACCACCTGAAAAAGCTACCTCAAGTGCTTTTCCGAGGCTGGTGCGGGCAGCATTTGTTGTTCGGACATTTGCTTTAGTGGCTACTTTCATCCCTATAAATCCGGCAAGACCCGAACAAATGGCTCCCACAATAAATGAAACAGCAATCATATAGGAAGAGCCTTCGGTCACTGCTCCCTGGTAGGAAAGCAGTACAGCCACAAGAAGTACAAAAATAGATAAAGTTTTATATTCGGCTCTGAGAAACGCCATGGCTCCTTCAGAGATATGGCCGGCAATTCGAACCATATTATCACTTCCCGGATCCTGTTTGGAAACCCAGGAGGCCTTGATATAGGTAAACAACAGGGCAAGTATGCCGGCTGCAGGAATTAAATAAAAAATTGAGTTTAGCATGTTATTGGTTATTGGTTTTCAGTTAGCGATCAATTACAGTTAGTTAAATTCGTTCATTGCCAAATCGATACCACCTCGAAGAAACGCCAAAATTGCTTCGGATGCAACCTCAAGAGCTTCATCCACACATGTTCTCTGTTCGGAGGTGAATGGAGAGAGTACATAATCGGATTGCCTTCCTCTTGGAAAATCGTTTCCTATTCCAAGTCTCAATCTTGGGATATCCCGGGTTTGCAATTGATTTAATATATCCGTCAACCCGTTATGCCCACCTGCGCTGCCTGATGGCCTGATGCGTATAGTTCCCGGCTGGAGGTTGATATCATCATAGCAGATTATACAGTCGGTTAGCGGGGTCTCTGTTTTTGCTATAGCGCTTGACACGGCTCTGCCACTGCGGTTCATAAAGGTAACCGGTTTCATCAGGGTAACTTTTTTACTCTTGAAATGCCCTTCCCCTAAAAAGAAAAGACCATTACCCGGTTGAAGGGTAATGGTCAGTTTTTCTGATAGTTTGTCGATAAGCTCAAACCCTACATTATGGCGCGTACCTTTGTATTCAACTCCGGGATTTCCCAGACCTACAATTAAAGCCATAATCTAAAACTCAGCCATTTATTTTTCTTCTTCTTCGCCTTCTTCTTCTTCAGCTCCTACTTCAGGTTCTTCACCCTCTTCAAGTGCCTCTTCATCAACTTCAGCCAGTTCTTCTTCAAGTGCCTCTTCTTCTTCAAGAGCAGATGTAAAGACTGACTCGGACTTCGGAGGTGCAATAGTTACAATGGTTCTTGTCGGTTCTTCAAGAGGGTCAATTCCCTCCATGTCCAATTCACTCACATGCAGCGAATCGCCGATATCCAGATCTGTAATATCGAGTTCGAACTGTGCAGGAATTTTGTCGGGCATCACTTTGATGCCGACGATACGCATCGGCTGGAATACCCTGCCTCCTCCGTCTGTAACACCTCTTGCAATTCCGTTCAAACGAATCGGAACATTCAGCTTTACAGGTGTTTTTGGATCGAGCACGTAGAAATCGGCGTGAATACACCGGTCGGTTACCGGGTCATAATCCACCTTTTTGAGCAGAGTGTTATATTCTTTGCCGTTAACGCTCAGGCGCTGAAGCTTGGTCTCGCTGACAGACAGAATTTTTTCAAGGTCAGACTCAAGGATAGAAAAATGGATGTTTTCTTTAACTTTAGGACCATAGAGTACGGCAGGTATCCTGAGGTTTTCTCGCAGTTCACTTTTCGTTTTTCTGCTAATTTCTCTTACTTCGCCTTCCAGATCGTATAAATTTGTTTGCTTCATGGTTTTCAATTATTCAATTAATCATCAAATAGGGCACTGATCGTGTCGTTGGTATGAATTCGCTGAATTGCTTCAGCAAATATACCGGCAACACTCAGTACTTTTATTTTGTTTGATGGTTTTCTCAAGGGCACCGTATCGGTGACCAACAACTCATCAATCGGAGAATCTTCAATGCGCTGAAATGCAGGGCCCGACAGAATCGGGTGTGTGCAAGTTGCCATCACACTGAGTGCTCCGCGTTCTTTCAGTGCTACAGCGGCATTGGTCAGTGTACCGGCTGTGTCAATCAGATCATCCACAATCAACACATTTTTATTTTCAACTTCACCGATAATATTCATCACTTCAGCTACATTTTGCTTGGGCCTTCTTTTGTCAACAAATGCAAGGCCAGCACCAAGCTTCTTGGAATAGGCTCTCGCCATTTTCAAACTGCCAACATCCGGTGCTACAACAACCAGATTATCGATCGCATTTTCAGTAAAATAATCAATAAAAATCCTGCTCGCATACAAATGGTCAAGCGGAATATCAAAGAAACCCTGTATTTGTGATGCGTGTAAATCCATCGTCAGAATACGGTCGGCCCCGGCTTTTACCAGTACATTGCCCATCAGCTTTGAGGCGATGGATACTCTCGGCTGATCTTTCCGGTCTTGCCTGGCATATCCAAAATAGGGAATAACTGCGGTAACCCGCTTCACAGAAGCACGCTTGGCTGCATCCAGCAGCAACAGCAATTCAATAATGTTATCGCCCGGGGGCGGTGTAGATTGTATTACAAAAATATCTTCGCCCCTGATACTCTGCTCATACTTCACATAAAGCTCGCCATCCGAAAAAGATTTTATCGTCAAATCTCCCAGACCTACCCCGTAACTCTCTGCAATGGCACGGGCAAGTGCCAGGTTACTCCTCCCTGCAAAAATGGCTAATGGCGTATCCAACTAACTTTAAAGTCAAGTTTTTAAAAAAGAAAAAGAATACCTTTTTGGTACTCTTTAGCATGCATTGTTGCCCGGGGAGGATTCGAACCCCCACTGACTGGACCAAAACCAGCTGTCCTGCCATTAGACGACCGGGCAATTCACTCAGTTTATTGACAGACACCAAAGATAGAGAGAGTCTGCAAAAGGTTCAAGACCCAATTGAAGTTTTAAATACTTCACAACGGTGGCAGTTTCGCTGCCTGCAATATCGTTTATACTGATGAGCAAGCCCCAGCCGTTTACTGCGGCCGTTGACGCTGAATCCGGCTTTTTTAAACGGCCGACAGACCTCTTCCGGCACAAATTGGCCTCCCGTTTGCCAGCAGGTATATGCCCACTCTTTTAATTTTTCAGATTGTAAAAGATCTGCCAGGAGATAAACAGCCGGCAAATATACGGTATGGTACATAATCTTCAAACGCGAACGCCCCGGCAATTTTCCGGCCGGCCCCTCATTCAGCAGAAAATCCCAGGTTTGTTCAGGTTTGTTCAAAAATCTGCTGAAATCGGTATTTTCAATAACGTAATGAAGGACCGCAGCTTGCTCCACTCTTTTGCGGGGACGGCTTGCCGGCCTCATTCCTGTGTGGCCCCACCGGATCACTTCGTCTGCTTCATTTTTTTCTGAAAAAGCTGCATCCATTACCAAATCCACAAATCGTTCAATTGGAGTGACATCCAAACGGTGTTTAATCAGCTTTTTTGCAAGAACTCCCATTTGCCGCTGATTGGCCGGTATGCCAAGAGTTTTATACATCTGAATAATCAGCATATCTCGCCATGCTTTCGATACACGAACAGAGGGGTTGAACTCCTGAAGCAACTCATTTACTTTATAATCAAAATATTCTCTGTGTACTGCCTCTATCTGCTGTTCAAATGCTTTCTGGTTGATAAAAGCAACACTGCCACTGCACGGCAATTCGCCAGATTGCTGTAAGCTTAACAGATGATGCAGGCTTTTGTGAAGATATGGTTTCAGCACCAGAACCATCGGGCGCGAACCGTCTGCAGTGATGGCCGGTTTTTTCGAATTATCCTGAAAAACCACATGCAAAACTACACTATCGAACCGCTTGTTTTCTCTATGATTATGAGAATCCCATTCAGCCGATGTTTTATGAATTTCCACACTTCCGTGCCAGTGCATTCCATCGGCAACCAGATGTGCGCCCAGAAAATCGGGACCACCTGCATGATTGATCTCCCCCGGGTCCACAATCTCCAGCTTCTTCCCACAAGAAGTAGTCAGATTTTGGCAGTTAAACTGCAGATGTTGCCAAATCCACTGAAACAGATCTTCGCGGTATGAAGCTACGCCCTCAGACATCGCTCAGGTCATCGATATCAAGTGTCAGGGGTTCGGTGGCCTTATACAGATCAGGAATGGGGCTGCTCAATTCTTTTCGAATTTTATCGCGAATGGCATGCAGCTGCTCACCGCTTTTTACCCTTACGTAAAGGCTTTTTTGGTTCAGCTCATCTAAAGATGCCTCAACCCGTTCGAGCAGTTGCTGAATTCTCTCTTTTTCTGATTTTGGTGTAAGAAAGCAACCAACAACAAGGCCGCTCGCAAATCCGCTTCCTATCAGTAATGTGTTCTTTAAAATGTTACTCATCTTTCTGTGGTGATATTATTAACTTTCAGTCTCTTAACGTACTTTATAAAATACTGTTTTATTCTGTTTAATATTGTAATAATATAACATCAATATCACAAAATCAGCATTTCTCTTTCTATGATTCTTCTTGACAATAAACGTATTGAGCGCACACTGAAGCGAATGGCCTATCAAATTCTTGAGGAGGCACACAGTTCATCTGTCCGCCTGGTTGGCTTGAACAGCCGCGGCCTGGCTGTAGCAAAAAAATTAAAAACCCAGCTTGAACATGCACAGGGTACCAAGATCCCGCTTCATAATATTCAGACAGATAACAATGACGAGTATACCTTTCCTGAACAACCGGGAGAAAACGAATTTCTGGTGATTGTCGATGATGTCATTTTCAGCGGAGGCTCCATGTTTAGTGTTATGCGCAGAATTCCGGAACTATCTGCCTTTAAAAAAGTTTGCGTTGCCGTATTGGTTGACCGGGGCCACAGAAAACTCCCGGTTCTGGCAAGCGTCGTCGGGGTGGATGTGCCAACAAAACTCAACGAACACATCGAACTGATTCTCGACGGGAATGAGCCCAAAGAAATTATTTTAACTAAAAAATAACGATTAACACTTCAAGACATGAAAACTTTGATTTTTACCCTCATCGCAGGAATTCTGGCATTTTACCCCCCTACGCTACAGGCCCAGGATAGCATAACATTTCCCGATGACCTTGAGGGATGGCAAACGAGCTGGACTGTGGGCATAAACGGATCTCAGGCGTCTTACTCGAATTGGGCACAGGGGGGAGTCAATAATATTGCAGCCACCGGAAGTTCCAATTTCAGCACTGTTTACAAAACCGGCCGATTCTCTTATGGATTTTTATTGGATACACGATTCGGGAAGACCAGAATCCAGGATGAAGGAACCAGAAAAATTGATGACAGGCTGCTTCTGAAAAACAGATTTTTGTACGATCTGGGTGGTGAAGAATCCGATTTTAAACTGTTTGCAAATATCCGGTTCCGCACACAGTTCGACAAAGGCTTCGATTACGCCTCCGGAGAAGACGGCTCCAACACCCTGATTTCCAATTTTATGGCACCGGCCTATTTTACCCAGGACGCCGGTCTGGCTTATGTTCCTGTATCGTACTTCAGCGTTGAAGCCGGCCTCGGGCTCCAGCAAACATTTGTGAGAGACCGCAGCTTATCAGAAACCTATGGCCTTGCTGAAGGAGACCGCTTCAGGTCTGAAGCCGGTTTTACGTTCGGTGCCAGTTTTGATGCCACTATCGCCGAAAATCTCAGTTTCTCAAGCAGTATAAATACATTCACCAACATGACAAAATCGGTAAAAAGCACCGATGTCTATTTTTCAAACAAACTCACCGGCAGAGTCAACGATTTTATGAATACTTCGCTAAATCTCGATCTGGTGTATGATGACAACTTCTCAAATAAACTTCAGGTTGCTCAGGTACTCTCACTTGGAATTTCATTTATATTGCGGTAATATCTGCCGGACACTTCCCCTGAAGAAAAAATATTATATGCGGTTTCACTGATTTGTTAAATATTGTTTTGACAGTTGCTCTGGCACAGTAAATTCGGCAAGTTCATAATATGGATAATCAGTACACTGACCCTTTTTTATATGTTAATTTCTGATGACAGACGGACCATACCCACTATTCTAAAATAGATTATCGTATCAAACACGATCTCCAGACCACGCATGAAGGTTTTTATTACCACCCTGTTATTTTTGATAATTTTCAGCACTACAGCGTACTCACAGAGTGAACTCATTGAAGTTCCCGATTCTCTGAGCGGCTGGGAAACCGACTGGGACATCCGGCTGAGCGGAGCACAGGCATCTTATACCAACTGGGCACAAGGTGGCACCAGCAACATTTCTGCTGCCACCCGATCTGTATTTAATACCATGCGCCAATTAAACCGATTTTCCTACGCATTTCGTATAGACACACGATATGGAGGGGCAAGACTGAGCGGAGAAGGCCTGCGAAAAACGGATGACCGGTTCCATCTTACCAACCGGTTCCTGTATGATGTAAGAAGTGATGATTCCATCTTCAAATTTTTCACAAACATTACCCTCCGCACCCAATTTGACAAAGGTTTCGAATACGAAGGCAATGAGGATGGCAGCGACCGGCTCATCTCCCGGTTTATGTCTCCGGCCACGTTTAATCAGAATGCAGG
This sequence comes from Balneolaceae bacterium, assembly GCA_007127745.1. Classification (GTDB taxonomy): domain Bacteria; phylum Bacteroidota; class Rhodothermia; order Balneolales; family Balneolaceae; genus Rhodohalobacter. The sequence continues at coordinate 9,423 of SKYV01000263.1, read as the reverse complement.
GATAGCATACGTTCCAGCCGCGTCATTTTCGATTGAATTGGGTCTGGGTTTGCAGCAAAAATACATTCACGACAGAGATCTCAGACACATCTACAAGCTCGAACCAGATGAGCCTCTCCGCACAGAAGCGGGATTCAATGTCGGGTCCACACTCGAACTGGATGTGGCCACAAATGTGGAACTTAAATCAAATTTAAATACGTTTACCAACATTAAAACATCAGTCCGCAGTACCGATATTCATTTTTCAAATAAACTTGATGGTCAAATCAATTCAAATATGAACGCTTCGTTGAATGTGGATATCATTTACGACGACAGTTTTTCAAAAGAATTGCAAATCGCTCAAGTTGTTTCACTGGGCGTCTCTTATAAACTTCGATAATTTTAGGTTTGAACCGGTTTGAACCCTATCTCGATATTTTAAAGACTGCACTCCGCAGGCTCGATCACTGGCGTGAGGAGTACGGCAGCGAATTACCCTATCAGCCAGAAAACATCGATACCATAGAGTACATCGTTGATAAACTCCGCATTCGGCTTGAAGACAACTATCCGTTCCACCATCCCCGCTATGCCGGCCAAATGCTGAAACCACCACATCCGGTTTCATGGCTGGCCTACTCACTTGCCATGACCATCAATCCCAATAATCATGCACTCGATGGCGGTCCGCCAACTTCTGAAATGGAAAAAGAGGTGATGAACAAAATGGCAGCCATGGTGGGTTTTCGTGACACGTACCTGGGACATCTCACCTCTAACGGCACAATCGCCAATCTGGAGGCCCTTTTTGTTGCAAGAGAAATTCATCCCGGCAAAACCATCGCCGCTTCAGCCAATGCCCACTATACGCACCGGCGCATGTGCCGGGTACTTAATGCTGATTTTCTCGAAATTCCCGTTGATGCCAACGGCATGCCCGATCTTGCTTTTGTTAAAACACACGGCGATGAAATCGGGACACTGGTTGTAACCATGGGAACAACCGGGCTCGGCTATATTGAACCTCTGGCCGATTTACTGGAACTGGCATCGGAACACAATTTCCGTATTCATGCCGATGCAGCATACGGCGGTTTTTTTAAACTAATCGAAAACCATCTGCCAAAACAGCATCACTGGCAACTGCTTTCGGAATGCGACAGCATCGTGATAGACCCTCATAAACACGGTTTACAACCGTATGGGTGCGGAAGTGTTCTGTACAAAGATCCGGCCGCAGGCAAATACTTTAAACACGATTCTCCCTACACCTACTTTACCTCTGATGATCTTCACCTGGGAGAAATCAGTCTGGAATGTTCCCGTGCCGGTGCATCAGCAGCAGCTTTCTGGGCAACACTCGAACTCTTCCCACTTGACGAATCCGGACTCGGATCTGTGTTGAAAAAAACCAGAAATGCCGCTGAAAGATTTGCAGACTTAATCCGCTCTGAAAACGGATGGAAGCTCTACAACAAGCCCGACCTGGATATTACCGGTTATTTTAAAATGCCCGACGAGACTTCTCTCAGCGCAATAAGCAGATTGAACAAAACCATTTTTGATACCGGGATGAACAAAAATCAATCCGGCTTCTTCCTCAGTCTTTTCCAACTGCCTGCTTCCCGGTTCATCCAAAAATTTCCGGATATTAGGGCAGACCGCGATCACGTAACACTGCTTAGAAGCGTATTCATGAAAGAGGAGCATCTCGATTTTGTGGATGAACTGGCAAAACAGCTTTTTTCCATAAAACCGGAATCATCATCCTGATATCAACCGTCTGCTTTAACCTAAAAAAGCCGTCAGACCTTTTTGGGACTAAAGGTTGATCTCAAAAGCGGCATCTTCGGTTTGAAAACGGTACGGATCAAGTTGGTTGGCCATGGCAAAAAAGGATTTGGCTTCTCCGTGATCTTCACTCTTTTTGTACATCTCTCCGGCCAGATAATATAATTCGGGGCTGGATGGATACTGCTCCAGTAAATCATTTAACAGGGGAATGGCTTTATCAAATTCTTTATCGGCCACAAAAATTTTGAGTCTGTACAAATCAAACACAGGATGGTCTTCCCCGGCCAGACCCATGTAGTGCTTGCACCTCGAGTAAATATTCTTTTTGAAATAGTAGTGGATAAACAGAATCAACAGGGAAGAATCGGGGGTGATGTTTTCCATTCTGTCCTCAAGTGTACGAAGCAGTTCCCGCTCGTCTGCAATCAGCAGAGTCAGCACAATGGTCAGTAGTTCTTCTTCGCTCCACTTTCCCCGAAGAATTTCGGTACGCACTTCGTTTGTAAGGTATTCCTGAACCGTTTCCACCCATTTGGGATCTGGATCCATCGGATTATCGGGAGCCCCCAATTTTTGAAAGCGTTCGGGATGAGTTCCGGTTTTGGGGATCACTCTCTCTCGTTTTGCATTCCACTTTCTGAAAAACCGACCGCGGTTTCTCCATTTCAGCTCGGGGTTCAGCTCAACACCCATGATTTGGGTTGTACCGCCGCGCCGGTGTTCCACCACCGTATCCCGCGCTATAAGCATCTCCAGGTTCTGTTCAGTTAACTGCCTGCAGAAATCATCCATTTCGAAGAAACACAAGTGATACGCTTCATCAAACCGAACCGGCAGGTCTTTTCTGATCATAAAACAGCAACTATCGGCCCGGTCTGTGGCGATGAATGATTTTTCGGCAGGATGGCTCCGTTTCTGAGCGGCAACTTTGGTTTTGTTGAGTAGCGGTGCCACAAGTGCAATTTTATCAGACTTCTCAAACCCTTTTCTCATCATATCCACACTGCTTTTCTGCAAAAGAACATCGTTGTGCATCACCAGAATGTGCTCACCGGTTGCAGCATCAACTCCCTGATTCACAGATGCGGCAAAGCCCCGGTTTGCCCGGTTGGTAATTACTTTCGCATTCAGAAAAGCTTCTTTCTTCAACTGCCCCAGGTAATCGAATGTATCATCAATACTGGCATTGTCGATCACAATCAGTTCGGTCGATGCGCCATCAACTGCTTCTTCGAGTGTAAGCAGAGCTGCTTCAAGGAGCGGTTTGCCATGGCCTGTGGTAGGAATAACCACGGATAGTTTAATTTTTAATTGCTCTTTTTCTTCTTCCTCCGGTTCGGTTTCGATTGCAAGCTGAGATGGCTCTTCAGGTATTTCGGGACGTTTATTCAGCAGATGTTTCAGCTCGGCTGCCTCCACATGCCTCCTCAATTTCTCAAGAGATGATATTTTGATCCGCACCCCTTCTTTATGTTCGGGATTGCGCTTCAGGAATTTATTAATCAGTTCCAGTGAGTTGTTTGCATCGCCCTGATTTAGCAAGTGCCGCGCCTGCAGCAACAGTTCATCCGCCGATACTTTCTTATTTACTTTGGCATCATTTTCAGCAAGTTCATTTAATATGCCGGAGCGCTCTTCATCGGATTCACTGAGTCGAAGTGCGGTGTAAAAAAACTCTTTGATATCCAGAAAATCGGCATGTGGCGACTGATCATCCGCTACAACAAAAAATGGATCTGTTTTGTACCAAACATTCTCCTTCATCAGCCTGAAGGCAAGTTCGGCGCCATGCAACTGATCCAGAAACGGATTAAAGTAAAAATCTTCTGCTTTGATGATATTTCGGTTCCAAACCAGGCAACTGTCATCCGGAAGATCTCCCTCATCGGCATCCCGGATCCAGTCCAGCGGTTGCCGGGGCAAATCGTAGTCAAGAACCCAAAAAGCTGCCGGATCGTCTTTAAACCGGCGAATGGCTTCGTTCAGCAGCGATTCGTTCAGTCGGTCGGCTCGTAGCGGAGCCCATACAAGGGAACCGGATGCATGCACCAAAGCTTCATTTAGCGACAGCCCGCGTCCTTTTGTCTCAGAGTGTTCAAACAGATACACCCGTTCGTTGCTGCTCTGATTTACTTCTCTTTCGATGAACCGGGAGTTCACAACATCAACGGTATCGTTTATCACAATCACTTCAAACTGATCTCCGTTGAGTTTCAGTGTATCTGACAGGAGCGAATTAAAGTGATGGCTCTTGGCATGTGTTGTAAGTATTATGGATAGCTGAATAGAATTTTTCATAGAAATAATATTTTCTCAAATATACAATATGCTGGCTGTCTAAGAAACGAGTTTATCAGATTTGATTCGTATATTTTTAAATCAATTCACACTTTTTTAAACTATACTTTCAATATTCGTCTGCAAACAAAGAGAAGCCTGTTTTGGGAATTGTATTTAATCTAACTATGACCTTTTTCCTCTCGAAGAAAATAATACTGCTGGCCGGACTGGTTTTTCTTGCGGCAATGCCTGTTCATAACGCAGAGGATCCTCTGTCTGAAATTTTTGAGATCGGCACAGTTCAAAGCATCGTTATCCAAAAAAATGGAGATATGGTTACGGAACTCTATTCCGGCTCTATGAACGGTAATCGAAATGTAAATATTAAATCAGCATCCAAAAGTGTGCTTTCTCTGCTGATCGGCATTGCTATTGATAAGGGATATATTGAAAGTGTGCATCAAACCATCGATGAATTTTTTCCCGAATATTTTGAAGAAAATCCCGACCCGGATAAAGCCTCCATCACCATTCAGGATCTTCTCACTATGCGCAGCGGACTTGAAACAACAAGCTTCAGAAATTACGGCAGATGGGTGCTGAGCAACAATTGGGTACGTTTTGCCCTGAACCAACCGATGACTGACCGTCCGGGAGGAAACATGATTTACAGCACGGGCACTTCGCATCTGCTGTCTGTAATTCTGACTCGGGCTTCCGGAATCTCAACCCGAGAGTTTGGCAACCGCTATCTTTTCCGGCCTATGGGAATCAGCATTGGGGGCTGGGACCGCGACCCCCAGGGATATTACATGGGCGGCAATAACATGGCAATGAATCCGCATGATCTGATCAAAATTGGCCAGCTCATGATGGATGTGGGCCAATACAACGGCGAACAGCTTGTATCCAGAGAGTGGATTCTGGAATCGGTGGATATTTACACCCGCAGTAACTTTAACCCCTACAATTACGGCTACATGTGGTGGCGAAAGTCTGTAGAGGATTACGAAGTGTTTTTTGCCTGGGGCAACGGTGGACAGTACATCCTCATTTTGCCGGAACTGGAAAGCGTAATCTCCATTACCTCCAATTTAAACAACAATTCCGGATCAAGGCGCTATCAGCGCGAAATATTCAGGTTTCTGGGTGATACAATCATTCCGTTTCTTGAGAACGATAAAGAGTAATACATAAATGCCAGAATTTAAAATGACTCAAGTAGCAAAAATCTGGTTTTCATCCCGGAAGGCTTTAAACTCGAGGGCATTGCCGCTGGGGTCGAGCAGGAACATGGTGGCCTGCTCGCCCGGTTTTCCTTCAAACCGGATGTAAGGCTCAATCACAAACTTCTGTCCGTGATCTTTCAGCCGTTGAGCAAGTTTGTCAAATTCATCCCATTCAAGAATTACACCAAAATGTTTTGCAGGCACCTCGTGGCCGTCCACTTCGTTTGTTGCCGATTTGCCGGCATCCTCCGGGCTGAGGTGTGCAACTACCTGGTGACCAAAAAAATTAAAATCGATCCATTTTTCGGAACTGCGGCCGGTTTCACAGCCAATCACATCCCGGTAAAATTTGAGTGTCTGCTCCAGTTCTTTTACCGGAAATGCGAGATGAAACCGGGGAATTTTGTTTGAATGACTCATTGTAAATATTAATTGATAAAGATTCTTGTCAGTTATTTATTCATTTACTCCTCACTTCCGGCCACAACTTCGGCATTTTTTACATACTGCTCCAGCCATTCCGATTGTTCGTATAACATATGCAGAACCGATTCTCTTGAACGATACCCGTGGCTTTCTTCTGGCAGCATTACAAGTCGGGTTATTCCTCCCAGTCCGGCAACCGCTGCGTACATCCGTTCACTTTGCATCGGGAATGTTCCGGAGTTGTTATCCTCGGCACCGTGGATAAAAAGAATCGGGTCATCAATACCATCCGCATGCATAAAAGGCGACATACTCAGATAGATCTCTGAAGCATCCCAGAAATTACGCGGTTCCGCCTGGAAACCGAACGGAGTCAATGTGCGATTAAATGCACCACTTCTTGCAATTCCCGCTCTGAAAATTCGTGAGTGAGCAAGCAGGTTGGCAGTCATAAAGGCGCCATAACTATGTCCGCCGATGGCTGCCCGGTTGCGGTCGCCCACATTACGCCGTTCAAGTTCATCCAAAACGGCATCAGCACTTAAAATTAGCTGTTCCACGAAGGTATCATTCGGGTTTTCATCGCCTTCGCCCACAATTGGCATGGTGGCATTTTCAACAACTGCAAACCCCATGGTAAGAGCAAAGTGCGGCCCCCAGTAGCTCATTCCGGCAAAACGGTATGGCGAATCGGCCAGCTGCCCGGCCGCATCGGCACTGCGAAATTCCCGCGGGTAAGCCCAGACCAGTACCGGTAATTTGCCGTCCCGTTCCTGTTCATATTCGGGCGGCAAGTAAAGTGTGGCCGAGAGCTGTACGCCGTCTTCCCGTTCATACTGGATAAACTCTTTGTGTACATCCTTAAGCTGAGGTGTCGGATGTTCAAAAAATGTAATCTGCTCCAGCTCTCCTGACTCGATATCACGCACAAAAAAGTTGGGCTGCATATCCACCGACTCACGCCTTGTAATTACTTTTGAACCATCTTCCTCAAGCAGTGTAACGATCCGTTCATAATATGGAGCTTCAGAACGCCACAATTCTTCTGATTCACCGGTTTCAAGATTGAACCTGGACAGAAACGGACGGTTGCCTTCCGGAGTGGCACCGATTCCCGTCATCAGCAATGAGTTTCCATCATTAACAGTGTTCAGCACCCAGGTTCCATATTGTGAGCGGCGCATTTCGGGTGAACCGGGATCGTTATATCGGTCTTCGGTTGATCGATCCATAATTAATTCCACTTCAGCCCCGGGATTATCAGGATCTATTTTCCACGCTCGGAGATGACGGTCTTCTCTCCAGAACTCCGAAACCAGGGCAAAACCCTCTTCGCTCCATTGCAGTCCGGAGTAGCGGTATTCCAGGTCGATATGCTGAACCGGATCATCCGTAAAGGGTGCCTCAAGTGTAAAAACCCGGTCGCGGTAATCTACTTCAACCGATGGATCACCGCCATCAAGAGCTTCTACCCAGCTTAAGGTTGCAGGAGTATCATTCCTCCAACTCACCGATCGTGGGCCTTCTGTTGTGGCAGAAAATGTGATAGGTACACGGTCGGCCAGCGGCAGTTCTGCAAACTGGTGAACCAGTACGCCATCACGATCCCACACCTGGATGTTCTGTGGAAAGCGGAAAGCCGGCACACGATAGGAATAGGGGGGTTCTGTTTTGTTAACCAAAATATAATTTCCATCCGGTGAAAGAGATACAGACCGATAAATTGTCGGTTCACCAATCGATTTTTTATCACCATTCAATGATACTTCAAAAAGCTGAGATGTAAAGTAGTAATCAAAAAGATCCTCATCGTGGCTGTCCTGAAGCAGATCCTGGTAGGTTCTGGCGGGGCGCGCTTCACCCAGGCTCTCCTGGATTACGGGGCCGGTCGGGATCATGCTTCTTTCAGGCACATCTCCCCTGTCGGCCGGCACCATCTGTACAATCAACCCGTCTCCTTCGCGTGTCCAGCTATAGGGTGAACCGTAATAGGTGTTATTAACTCCGCTATCAGCAAGTTTCCGTGCCGAAGCAGTGCTGACTTCAGATATCCAGAGCTCCAGGCTGTTTTCGGTATTCAGCAGAAATGCAATATGCGATCCGTCGGGCGACCAGCTAACATTTGTAATTACGGGATTAGCGGGCAGGCCGGTAACTTCGCGGTCTTCCCCGGATTCCATGTCACGCAGCGTAAAACCGGTTACATATCCCGGTCGGCTGGGTCCGTTTGTGTTCGGGTTGATCCGAATACCGGCCAGCCGCAATTCCGGCTGCGCCATTTCGGCGATAGATGGGAGAGCAGGCACCTCCTGCAGCAGAAGAGTTTGCCTGTCGGGCGAAAAGCTCACCGAAGGGCTGTGGGCGCCATCAACAAGATCAATTAAATCCTGTGATGGCTCCTGGTAGGTGTCCTGGGCAACGGCCCATGAGATAAAGAAAAAAGTTAACAGTACAGAGAGTATTGATATTCGTAATCGCATCATGGTTTGTTAAGTGTGAATTTTTAAATTATTAAAGTAACTGAGATTGCTGGTACAGGTCAATACATTTGCCGTTCGAGGTCAATCAAAAACTTTGCGATACGATCAGCATTTACCCCGATATCGCTTCTGCCCACTCGCGATTTGGAGCGCATATCAACCTGAGTTCCATCTTCTGTTTCAGAAAAATGCAAAACTACATCATCCCTGAAACCAAACCAGGGCAGTTTTTCGGTGGCTTCAATTCTGCCATCCATCCGGTTGATGGCCACAAGATCCCATCCGCGCTGAACCACCAGAACGACAGCGGCATCCATCGTTTCCTGCACGCCGGCATCAACAATCAACGGCTCGATGTGCGGATATGCTTCGCGCTGCAGCCGTGCTGTCTCTTCACCTTCGTACTCGGGCGGATTGGGAGCATCGGCCCGTAGCCGTACAATGGAAGCAAATTCTGGCGGATTCAACAGATCTGTTGAAATGTCGTGAATGGCCGGAACCGACTGTGCCCTGTGCTGCCAGTAGAGTGCCGTTCCGGATACAATGCCGGTTAAAACAAACGCAACAATTACATACACCAGTACCTTAAACCGGGATTTTCGAAAAAACCAGATTGAAATAAGACTGACAACAGAAATACCAATAGCAGCATATGCGCTGTAGCGAAGCAAACTGAACGCCATGCCTAACGACCATATTTCCCATCGATATCCATATCCTGAAACCAGAAAGATAAATGTTGCCGCCAGTGAGAGGTAGAGAAGTATTCGGGCAAAAATCATACGTCCTGTATTTGATTAGGTGTGATATATAAAGTATAAAATCAAAACAACATTTTTTCAGATTTTACTTGATCCGCTCTTTATGATTTGATTAGCCATCGAACAGATTTCCCCGTATTTTTAGAAGCTCTTTAATCATCAAAAAATTAAACATATCTACATGAAAGGCACTGTACGAGTTCGATTTGCCCCATCACCCACCGGATTTCTCCATATTGGCGGCCTGCGCACCGCACTTTACAACTACCTGTTTGCACGGCATCATCACGGAAAGTTTGTACTGAGAATTGAGGATACCGATCAGAGCCGTTACGTGGAAGAGGCCGAGCAGGATATTCTGGATTCGCTGGCGTGGAGCGGCATTGAAGTGGATGAAGGGCCACAGTCACCCGGAGATTTCGGCCCCTACCGGCAGAGCGAAAGAAAAGAGTTTTATCACAAATACGC
>SKYV01000100.1 GCA_007127745.1 Balneolaceae bacterium | reverse complement strand
TTAAATTAAACCGACGAACGGAGAATAAAAACAATGGCTGACGTTAAAGAAATCGCAGAACAACTCGTAAATCTTACGATTAAAGAAGCAAATGAACTTGCCAAAGTTCTTGAAGAAGAATACGACATCAAACCTGCTGCTGCTGCAGTTGCTGTGGCAGGGCCCGGCGGTGGCGGAGAAGCAGAAGCTGCCGAAGAGCAAACTGAATTTGATGTTATACTCAAAGCAGCAGGTCAGAAAAAGATTGGTGTTATTAAAGAAGTACGCGGTGTTACCGGCCTTGGCCTGAAAGAAGCCAAAGAACTGGTTGATGGTGCTCCAAATGCTGTTAAAGAAGGAGTTTCCAAAGAAGAAGCCGAAGAGTTGAAAGCCAAACTCGAAGAAGCCGGCGCCGAAGTAGAACTGAAATAATTCAGTTATTCAAACATGCTTTTTATGCCGTAGCCGACACCTCACGGAGGTGCCGGCTTTTGGCATCTTAAAAACAGGTGAGCAACTTAGCAATTAAGTTTCATTCAATCACTAAAGAGAGCTCACACATATATTTTTAACCTAAAGGAGAACTTCCTTTTGAGTAATACTATGGAGAAAATCCCGTTTACCGACCGCCTTTCATTCGGAAGAATTAAAAATGTAATTGACTATCCTGATTTTTTAGATATCCAGCTCGAGTCTTTTAATAAATTTGCTCAGCTCGATATAGCGCCATCCGACAGAATAAATCAGGGCTTGCAAAGAATTTTCAATGAGAATTTCCCGATACAAGACTCAAGGGAAACTCATATCCTTGAATTTATTTATTACTCGGTTGATACACCCAAGTATAATATCAGGGAATGCCAGGAAAGAGGTTTAACCTACGCTATTCCTCTGAAAGCTCGTATGAGGCTGTCTTCTGTAGACAGTTCTGATGAAGCATCAGAAACCATCGAACAGGAAGTTTTTCTTGGTGATCTGCCCTGGATGACTGAACGCGGAACCTTTATAATAAACGGTGCAGAAAGGGTTATTGTAAGCCAGCTTCATCGATCACCGGGTGTATTTTTTGGTCAATCCATCCATCCTAACGGAACACAACTTTACTCTGCAAGAGTCATTCCGTTTAAAGGTTCGTGGATAGAATTTACCAACGATATTCGTGACGTACTTTGGGCATATATCGACAGAAAGAAAAAGATACCGGCTACCACTCTGCTCAGGGCACTCGGATTCTCAAGTGATCTTGACATCCTCAGTCTTTTTGATCTGTCTGAAGAACTGCCCTTTAGCAGTAAAAAAGCCTATAATAAAAAGTTAGTTGGGAAGCGTCTTGCCACTGATATAACTGTAGATGTAACCGAGGAAGTGGTTGATGATGAAACCGGTGAGGTAACGGAAGCCACGAATCGCAAAGTTCTGCTTGAAAGAGATCATGAACTGACTGAAGATGATTACGGAATTCTGAAAGAAGCAGATCTTAAAAAAGTACTGGTTCAGAAAATTGGAACCGAGGAGTCTGAAAGATCTGTGATTATGAATACTCTCAGAAAAGACCCTTCTCATGATGATGTAACAGCACTTTCTGAAGTATATCAGCAGATCCGAACCGGTGAAATGCCTGATCCCGAAACTGCAAGGCAGGTACTTGAGAGGTTATTCTTCAGCGATAAGAAATACGATCTGGGAGAAGTAGGACGATACAGGTTAAACAAACGCCTGAAGCTGGATATCGATCATGATATTCAATATCTCACCCGGGAAGATGTTGTAGCCATTGTTAAAGAAGTAATTCGACTGAAAGAGATGAAATCTCAGGTGGATGACATTGACCATTTGAGTAACCGTCGTGTACGAACGGTTGGAGAGCAACTTGGGCAACAATTTGCAATTGGCCTTGCAAGAATGGCACGTACCATTCGTGAAAGAATGAACTCTCGTGATGCTGAGCAATTGACACCGCAAGACCTGGTTAATGCACGCACGATTTCGAGTGTAATTAACAGTTTCTTTGGCACCAATCAGCTCTCGCAATTTATGGATCAAACAAATCCTGTTGCCGAGCTGACTCACAAACGAAGAATGTCGGCCTTGGGGCCGGGCGGGTTAACTCGTGAACGAGCCGGTTTTGAAGTGCGTGATGTTCATTATACACACTACGGCCGACTCTGCCCGATTGAAACACCTGAAGGTCCGAATATTGGTCTGATTACCTCGTTGTGCGTACACGCAAAAATCAATGATTTCGGTTTTATTGAAACTCCTTACCGGAAAGTAAAAGAGGGAACAGTCAGTAACAATATTGAATATCTCTCAGCCGAACAGGAAGATGAGACGGTGATTGCACAGGCAAATGCTCCGATTAACGATAAAGGATTATTTGAAAATGAGAGCATATTTTCGCGATTTAGAGATGGGAACTACAAGATGGCCAGTCCTGAAGATGTGGGATATATGGATGTTTCTGCAAACCAGATTACATCGCTTGCGGCTGCACTGATTCCGTTTATTGAGCACGATGATGCAAACCGTGCCCTGATGGGATCGAACATGCAGCGCCAGGCTGTACCATTATTGCGCCCGGAATCACCCATTGTGGGTACTGGCCTTGAGCAGCGGGCTGCAAAAGATTCCAGAGCTATTATCGCAGCAGAAGGCGATGGTGAAGTGGTTTATGTAAGTGGAAACGAAATTCGGATTAAATACCACAGAAGCGAGCTTGAAGAAAACTGCTACTTTGATGATGGCATCAAAGTTTACCACCTGCAAAAGTTTGAACGGAGCAACCAGGATACAACGGTTAATCAGCGTCCGGTTGTGAGTGTAGGTGATAAAGTGAAAGAAGGCCAGGCAATTGCCGACGGTTGTGCAACCGAAAAAGGCGAAATGGCACTCGGACGAAACCTGTTGGTGGCATTTATGCCATGGCGTGGTTACAACTTTGAGGATGCGATTGTTATCAGCGAGCGAATTGTTCAGGATGATGTGTACACGTCAATTCACATTACCGAATTTGAGCAACAGGTACGCGATACCAAGCGTGGTGAAGAAGAGCTGACCCGAGAAATTCCGAATGTAAGTGAGGAAGCCACACGCAATCTCGATGAAAGAGGAATTATCCGGACGGGTGCAAAAGTAAACCACGGAGATATTCTGGTTGGAAAAATTACCCCGAAAGGAGAAACTGATCCCACACCTGAAGAAAAGCTGCTGCGGGCTATTTTTGGTGACAAGGCTGGTGATGTAAAAGATGCATCCCTCAAAACACCCCCGGGCATATCAGGTGTAGTTATAGATACGAAACTTTTCAGCCGGAAACGTGACGAACAGATTTCACGTAAAGAAGAGAAGAGACTTGTTGAGCAGGAAAATGAGCGATATGCGCAGAAGTTGTCTGACCTGAACTCCAAATGGGCTGACAAAATGTATAGCCTGCTTAGGGATAAAACATCACCCGGTGTATATAACTACAGCGGAGTGGAGCTAATCCCGAAAGGAGAAAAGTACAAGAAATCTGTATTTGAAGAGCTCGATCCGGTTAATATAAATGAAAATATTGATTGGGCAACCGATGAAGAGCTGGTAAAACATGTGAAACTGCTCTTCAAAAACTACCGTGATCTCAGAAGAGATATTGATACCGAAGCCAAAAGACGGAAGTATCAAATCCAGGTGGGAGATGAACTGCCACCGGGCATTATCCAGAAAGCCAAGGTGTATGTTGCCAAAAAGAGAAAAATGCAGGTTGGCGATAAAATGGCCGGCCGTCATGGTAACAAAGGTGTAATTGCCAAGGTAGTTCCTGTTGAGGACATGCCGTTTATGGAAGACGGAACCCCGGTAGATATCATACTGAATCCGCTGGGTGTGCCTTCGCGGATGAACCTTGGCCAGATTTACGAAACTATTCTTGGCTGGGCCGGCAAAAAAATGGGTGTCAAATATGCATCTCCAATTTTTGACGGAGCCTCGTACGATCAAGTACAAGAGGAACTGAAAAAAGCCGGATTGCCCGAAGATGGCCGCGTATATCTGTATGACGGATATACCGGTAAAAAAATGAATCAGCAAACAACTGTTGGAATTATGTACATGCTTAAACTGAACCATCTGGTTGAGGACAAGATGCATGCGCGTTCCATCGGCCCCTACTCTTTGATTACGCAGCAGCCACTGGGTGGTAAAGCTCAGTTTGGTGGCCAGCGCCTCGGTGAAATGGAGGTATGGGCACTTTATGCATATGGTGCTGCAAATGTTTTGAAAGAGATGCTCACTGTAAAAAGTGATGATGTAAAAGGACGTTCCAAAGTTTATGAAGCCATTGTAAAAGGCGAAAATCTGCCTGAAGGCGACATACCGGAATCGTTCAAAGTTCTATTACGTGAATTGATGGGTCTCGGTCTCGAAATCCATATTGACTAACGTTTGTTCTGTTAATTAAATCATAAAAACGGAGGTCTTCCTTTGCCGTCTACAAACACATTAACTGTAACTAAAGATTTCTCGAACATCGGAATATCGCTGGCCTCAGCCGAGACGATATTGTCGCGATCGCACGGAGAAGTTCTTACACCGGAAACAATCAATTACAGAACATTCAAACCGGAAATGGATGGTCTTTTCTGCGAAAAGATCTTCGGTCCGGTAAAAGATTATGAATGCCACTGTGGTAAATATAAACGCATCCGATACAAAGGTATCATCTGCGACAGATGCGGTGTTGAAGTAACCCGGAAAGCAGTACGACGAGAACGAATGGGGCATATTACGCTTACTGTTCCCATCGTGCATATTTGGTACTTCAAGTCCCTGCCAAGTAAAATTGCATACCTGCTTGGATATTCATCCAAAAACCTCGAACGGATTGTCTATTATGAAACGTTTGTGGTGATTAATCCCGGTCTTGCACGCGATCTTGGCTACAAACGGGGTGATCTGATTTCGGAAGAAGAGAAATTCGATATTCTGGATCAACTTCCGGAAGATCACTACGAACTGGAAGATGATGACGAAGACAAATTTATAGTAAAAGATGGTGCCGAAGCTATTCAGGCACTTCTTACTGATATGGATCTTGATGGTCTGGCTTATACGCTGAGAGACGAGGTGAAAAATGAAACCTCTCAGATGCGTAAAAAGAAAAAGCTGAAAAGACTGCAGGTTATTGAGTCGTTCAGAGCTGCAAACAAGCATACTCAAAATAATCCGGAATGGATGGTGCAAAGCGTAATTCCGGTAATTCCACCAGAACTGCGTCCACTTGTACCTCTTGAAGGAGGGCGATTTGCAACATCTGATTTAAATGACCTTTACCGGAGAGTTATCATCCGAAATAATCGGCTGAAACGGCTGATTGACATCAAAGCACCTGATGTAATTCTCAGAAATGAGAAACGTATGCTTCAGGAAGCTGTCGATTCTTTGTATGATAATTCAAGAAAATCGAATGCCGTACGAAACAACAACCGCCCTTTGAAATCTCTCAGTGATATGCTGAAGGGAAAAAGCGGACGATTCCGGCAAAACCTTCTGGGTAAGCGGGTTGATTATTCCGGCCGGTCGGTAATTGTGGTAGGCCCCGAGCTGAAGATGCATGAGTGTGGCCTTCCGAAAGAGATGGCAGTAGAGCTTTATAAGCCGTTCGTTATCCGTCGTCTGATAGAGCGGGGTTACGTGAAAACGGTGAAAAGCGCGAAAAAAGTTGTGGATCGCCGTGATCAGGTTGTCTGGGAAGTTCTTGAAAATGTAATTGACGGACATCCCGTACTGCTGAACCGTGCACCCACACTTCACAGGCTGGGTATTCAGGCGTATCAACCGGTGCTGATTGAAGACAAAGCCATACGGCTGCATCCACTATCTTGTACCGCATTTAATGCTGACTTTGACGGTGACCAAATGGCCGTTCACCTTCCGCTAAGTCACGATGCCGTTTTAGAAGCTTCCATTCTGATGCTTGGATCTCATAATATACTGAGTCCGGCCAGTGGCGGCCCCATTGCTGTACCTTCACAGGATATGGTATTGGGTATCTACTATCTTACCAAGATGGGAACCGGAAAACGCGGAGAAGGAAAAACGTTTGCAGATACCGACGAAGTAGTAGTTGCCTACGATCAGGACAAAATTGATGTTCACGCAAAGATAAATGTCCGGATTCCACGTACAAATGAAGACGGTGAAACCGAGTACGAAATTATAAAAACCACAACCGGCCGTGTTCTGTTTAATCAGATACTGCCAGAAGGTTTGGAATTTGTGAACAGAACGCTTGGTAAAAAAGAGCTGAGAATTCTGATCGGAGATATTCATAATAATGTGGGAACAGCTAAGACTGCTGCATTTCTTGATAATATGAAAACGATCGGATTTGAACGGGCAACCACAGGCGGATTGTCATTTTCTCTTGAGGACATCATTATCCCGGATACCAAGCGTAAGCTCATTGAAAAGGCTTTGAGCGAGGTAACTGAAATCCAGGACAGATACGAGATGGGATTCATCACCGATAATGAGCGTTACAATCAGGTAATTGACAAATGGACCAGTACTACCAACCGGGTGTCAGAAACCCTGTTCCAAAGCCTCGCTAATGATAGAGACGGATTTAATTCGATCTTTATGATGGCTGACTCTGGTGCACGGGGTTCTAAAGAGCAGATCAGACAGCTTGGTGGGATGCGTGGACTGATGGCCAAACCGCAAAAAAGCTCCATGCAGCAAGGAAACGAAGTTATCGAAAATCCAATTCTTTCCAGTTTCCGTGAGGGCTTAACCGTTCTTGAATACTTTATCTCTACACACGGTGCGCGTAAAGGTCTTGCCGACACAGCGTTGAAAACAGCTGATGCCGGATATCTGACGAGACGTCTTGTTGATGTATCTCAGGATATCATCATTAACGAAAATGACTGCGGAACTCTGAGAGGTATCAGGATGCAGGCTTTGAAAGACAACGAAGATGTTATCGAAACCCTCGAGAACCGGATTATCGGCCGTGTATCGATGCACGAAATTAAAGACCCGATTACGGATGAGCACATTTGCGATTCCAACCAGTTGATTACTGAAAAAATTGCCAAGAAAATAGCTGAAACATCCATTGAAGAGGTTGAGATCAGGTCGGTATTGACTTGCGAAACCGAACGCGGTGTGTGTGCAAAATGCTATGGACGCGATATGGCAAGAAACAGCCTTGTTGAAGTTGGCGAAGCTGTAGGTGTAATTGCCGCACAGTCTATTGGAGAACCGGGAACGCAGTTAACTCTTCGAACTTTCCACGTTGGTGGAACAGCTTCACGTCTGGAATCTGATTCACAGCACAAAGCGAAATTCGACGGAAAAATCGAATTTGAGAATGTGCGTGTCGTTGAATATGACGATGGTGAAGAGATTCACAATGTGGTACTGAGCCGTGCCGGTGAAATGAAAATTGTTGGCGAGGACGGAAAAATCCTGAATACGTATAATGTGCCATATGGTGCTGAAATGCTGGTTGAGGAAGGTGATAAAGTGCCGAAAGGAATGCCACTTTGTAAGTGGGATCCATATAACGCACTGATCTTCAGTGAAATTGAAGGTACGGTTGAGTACAAAGATATCATTGAAGAAATAACATACACAGCCGATACTGATGCTCAGACTGGGCACCGTGAAAAGGTGATTATTGATTCCAGAGATCGTTCACTGGTACCTACTCTTGTTATTAAAGGTCAGGATGACCGTATCAGAGAAAATACGTTGCCTGTAGAAACTCACATTGTTATTGAAGACGGTGAAAACGTTCAGGCCGGACAAGTACTTGCTAAAATTCCAAGAGCAGCTTCCAAATCGAAAGATATTACTGCTGGTCTGCCGCGTGTGACTGAGCTATTTGAAGCAAGATCACCAAGCGACCCTGCCACAGTTACCGAAATTGACGGAATTGTGAAAATGGGTGGCAGAAAACGTGGTTCCCAGGAGGTTATCGTAGAAAGCAAGGATGGCACCGATGAGAAAAGATATCTCATTTCGCTGTCTAAACACATTCTTGTTCAGGAGAACGATTTTGTGAAAGCCGGACAGGCACTTTCTGATGGTACAATACCGGCTCAGGAAATTCTGAATATTCTTGGCCCATATGCTGTGCAATCCTACCTGGTGAATGAGATCCAGGAAGTTTATCGTCTGCAGGGTGTAAAAATTAATGACAAGCACATTGAAGTGATAGTACGCACCATGATGCAGAAAGTTGAAGTTACGGATCCGGGCGATACCATGTATCTCGAAGGAGACAAGGTTGACCGTTTCGAACTGAACAACGTAAACGATGAACTGATCGGTAAATTTGTTGTAACTGATCCGGGAGGTAGTGCCCTGAAAAAAGGAAGTATTTTGGATCGGCGTCAGGTGCGAGAGCACAACAATGAGTTAATTAAAGACGGTACGGACGAACTGCAAACCAGAGAAGCCGAACCGGCCATATCGAAGCCAATTCTGTTGGGAATAACACGAGCTTCACTTTCAACAGAGAGTTGGTTGTCTGCAGCATCATTCCAGGAAACAACAAAAGTATTGACTCAGGCATCGATTGAAGCGAAGAAAGATCTTCTGCGCGGACTGAAAGAAAATGTAATTGTAGGTCATAAGGTACCTGCAGGAACAGGTCTGCTCAAATACGACGAATTGATCGTTGATTCGAAAGCCGATCTGGATGAGAAGGATGAAGATATCCAAAAAGTGTTCGAAACACTTGGTGCAGACGATTCATCAGAAGAAGAAAACGAGTAAAAACAAAAAAGCCCTGATGAAAATCAGGGCTTTTTTATATCCGTAAAATTTTAAACCTGTTCTATCAGGATTTACTTTTTTCGATATTTTCCAGCAACGTTTCTGCCTCTTTGATCAAATCATCAGCACGTTTCTTGGCATCAGATACAACATCATCTCCTTTCTGTTTAGCATCTGATGAAAATTTCTCTTTTTCAGCTTTCAGTTTTCTGATAAGATTGTTAACCTCATCTCCGTAAGAGCTGACTCTGTAGGAAATTCTTCCTCTGGTTGTTGATCCCGTATCGGGAGCATAAAGCAGGGCAAGTGCAGATCCCACAACAGCACCTGTAATAAATCCAAAAGCAAATTCTTTATTCATAACTATTCCGAAGGTTTTTTAAGATTGTTTATTCAAAGATAACATATCTTATCCGATGAATAAATAAAATCATTTGTTTCATTCATACAGTCAAGCATTTATTTCCAGATTACTAACCTTAAAATCCATATAACATGAAATTTTTTATTGACACCGCCGATATCAACGAAATTAAAGAAGTGAATGACCTTGGTGTACTCGATGGAGTTACAACCAATCCCAGTCTTTGTTTTAAGGTAGGAGTGAAGGATTTTGAAGGGCATATTGCAAAAATCTGTGATATCGTTGAAGGTGATGTATCGGCCGAGGTAATCTCTACTACGTATGATGAAATTCTTGATGAAGGCCGGCGAATTGCTTCTATAGCCGATAATGTAGTAGTGAAAGTGCCTCTGATTAAAGATGGTATTAAAGCCATTAAGTCCTTTAGTGAGGAGGGTATCAAAACAAATTGTACTCTCTGCTTTTCGGCCACACAGGCATTGATCGCTGCCAAAGCAGGTGCTACTTATATATCACCGTTTATCGGCCGTGTGGATGATATTTCGAATGACGGGATGAACATTATTGCCGATATCGTTCAGATATACGAGAATTATGGTTATGAAACCGAGATTCTAGCTGCCAGCATTCGTCATCCCATGCACGTTCTTGAGGCTGCTCGTCTTGGCGCCGATGTAGCTACCATGCCGCTGAAAGTAATCGATCAGCTTTTAAAACATCCGCTGACCGATGTGGGACTGGAGCGATTTCTTGCAGACTGGGACAAGCTTCAGGAAGCCCTCCAACAAGAAAAATGATTTTGCTGATCAGAATCAACCGTACACGGCTTGATCTGTTTCAGCATCTATTAAATTTCCCAGCCAGGCCTGTACTCTCGTGTGAGGAATCGGTTTGCCTCTTCGTTGTTTTTGATTTTTGCAGATCCTTCATCAAAATCCAGCACCGATCCTGCCCGCAAAGCGGCTGCTCCGAGGTTTACGGTGTCGGTTATGGTTTTGGCACGGTTAAAACTGCCTGGTGTTTGTCTGGAATTTAGCAGAGCTTCCATCCAGTCATCCCGGTTTCGTTCTATGTCAGCAGAAATAATTCTTTCCGAATCAGGGCGTTCTTCCATTCTTTTTTCGGGAAGCAGAATTGGATAATCACCCAAAAAGTTACCGAGAATTTTTCCTTTTGTCCCAACAAACATCAACCCTTCTTCGGGAATTTCCCTGCCGTCGGCTTCCAGTTCTTCGGGTGCAAACGGTTTCATGCCGCCATCGTACCAGTAAAGATCAAATCCGGGTAATATTTCCTGTTCAGGGAATTTCCACCGAATCATACAGCTTGCCGGAAAAGCAGCATCATTATCAACCCAGTGATAGACCTGATTGATTTCTTCTCTGGTTGTGGTTCCATATGCCCGAACCCGAACTGGTGATCTGGTAATTCCGAGTGTTTCAAAAAGTGGAAACAGACTGTAATGGCCCATGTCTGCCACGCTGCCTCCACCAAAGTCGTGCCAACCACGAAAAACATTATGTGTGTAGTTTGGGTGATAAGGCATGTCAGGAACCGGCCCCAGCCATAATTTCCAGTTAAATCCTTCCGGAACAGGTTTGCTCTCATCAGGCCGTTTGGTCCACTGCTCCCAAACAGGGCGATACGACCAGTTGTGAATTTCTTTCAAATCCCCAATCAATCCCTCATCAATCCAGGCTTTTATCTGAAGATGCTCGGGGCGTTCAGACCATGCCAGAAGATGGGTGATCACACCCGATTGTTCGGTTTTTTCGATGACTTTTCTGCCTTCAAGAAGCCGGTTTGCAATAGGTTTATGAGTAACCACATGAATGCCTTTTTCCATAGCGTCAATGGCTATTTGTGCGTGTGTGTGATCGGGCGTCATAATTTTAATGGCATCCAGCCCGTCAACTTCATCAAGCAATTTTCTGTAATCTTCGTACGAGGCGCAGCCATGATAATTTCCTGAGCGATTATTTTTTGCATAAAACTGATCAACATATGCTTTTCCGACATCACGACCTCCCGGAATTCCGGACAATCCTTCCCACCAGGAATTATCTTCAAGAACCGTACTGATATTATTTCGGAGGCCGTATGGCGACCAATCAATATAATCTGTTGAAAACTTGTTGACGTCACAAACTGCAACCACTCGAATATTTGGATGTTCAAGCAGATTGCCCATTTCTCTGAGTCCTTGTGTTCCACAACCGATGTTGGCAATGGTAAGCTGATCTGAGGGAGGTACATGTCCGGTTCCAGCAATTACATAAGAGGGAACAATTGAAAACGTAGTGAGAGCTGCTGCGGCAGAGCTGATAAATTCTCTTCGGTTAAGCTTTGGGGAGTTGTCCATTGTGGCCAGTAATTTGAGGGATAATTTTCATTCAGAAAACTTCACTAACCAGTAATATAGCAGAGAAAAGCTTATTCGTCTATTCCAATTTCAGTTTATTTTTTTAAAAAGCAGAATGATGAGAAATCCGGAGTTTATTTCACCAGTAGGATGAAATAGCTCCGTGATTTCAGATATCAATGAATCATGAATAGATTTATAACCTTATGTACGTGTCACTCCGGGAGTGGTTTCATCCAATTAAATCCTCGGCAATTTTTGCAGATGATAACACTCCGGGCAAGCCGGCACCGGGGTGAGTACCAGCTCCCACAAAATAGAGATTTTCGACATCTTCACTGCGATTGTGTGGGCGGAACCAGGCGGATTGCGTCAATATCGGTTCAACAGAAAATGCTGATCCCTTATAACTGTTCAGGGTATTTTGAAAATGGAGCGGATCGATAAAGTGCTCTGTTACAATATTTTTTTGAAGATCTGGCAGATAGTTATCCTCAAGAAACTGCATGATAGCATCACGGTAAACGGGCGCTTGTTTATGCCAGTCTGTACTGCTGTCGAGGTGAGGAACGGGAGAGAGGACATAAAAAGCCTCGTGGCCATCTGGTGCCAGTGACGGATCCGTAATGGTAGGCATGTGTAGGTAGAGGGAGAAATCGTCCGTAAGTTCTTTTTTGTGAAAAATATCGCTGAGCAATCCCTTGTATCGTTCACCAAGAATAATATTATGATGCGTGAGATTCGTATCGTTATATCGCTTTTTGGTACCAAAATAGATCACAAAAAGAGACATGCTGTAACGGGTTCGTTCAATTTTTTTGTCTGAATATTTTTTCCGGTGTTTGGGATTAACCAGATATTTATAAGTAAAGGCTACATCCGCATTCGATACTACGGCATCCGCTTTGTGTATATCTCCGGATTTTAGCCGGACACCTTTTGCAGTGCCCTGCTCTACCAGAATTTCATCAATTTCTGTATTAAAGTGCAATTCTCCCCCTTGCTCCCGGATGAGCGTAACCAGTGCATCAACAATCGTCCCGGTTCCACCCATGGCATAGTGTACACCCCATTCCCGTTCAAGGTAATGAATCATAGCGTAGATGGAGGAGGCATCGAAGGGATTACCGCCGATTAACAGCGGATGAAAGGAGAAACAACGTCTCAAAAATTCGTTTTGAATAAATTGAGACACATATTTATAGACCGATTTATGAGATTGAAGTCTGATCAAATCCGGTGCCACCTTCAGCATATCAGAAAATTTTAAAAAGGGTTTATCGGCCAGTTCAACAAATCCCTTGTTAAAGATGGCCTTGGTAGAGGCCAGAAATTTTTCATAGCCTTCAGCATCGTCCGGACTGATCTTTTCAATTTCATTTAGCGTGAAGCCGGGATCGCTGTTATAATCAAACTTTTGGCCTTCATGATCAAAAATCCGGTAAAACGGATTACAGTCAACCAATTTGAAATAATCTTTCCTTTTTTTTCCGGCTGCCGAAAAAATGTCGTCAAACATAAAGGGTGCCGTAATTACGGTCGGGCCACCATCGAACGTAAATCCATCTTTTTTATAAACATAAGCCCGCCCTCCCGGTTGATCTCTCTTTTCAAAAATTGTAACATTATGGCCTTTTGATAATAATCTTGAAGCAGTAGCCAGGCCGCCAAAACCGCTCCCCACAACGATGATATTTTTTTTCATAACAATGATTTTAGGTTCAGATAAGTAGAACTAAAAAACCTCTCTTTTCAATCCTTCCGGTTACAGATTTTTAAAATATTTTTATATCTAATTTTCCATCTGTTTCACAAATCCGTTTATTCCCCGTTCAGAAAGTTGCAGACGGGCTTTTCGCGCATCTTCAATATCCCGATAGCTGCCGTAATATACGCGGTACACCTTTTGTCCGGCAAGTGTTACCGGTACAACTCTTGATCCTTCAATCGATTCAGCTTTTCGGCGTGCTTCATTTTCGCGAGGGAAAGAGGCAATTTGTACGGTAAATGTTTCACGGTTGCTGATATTTTGGGCGGTAACAGGTCGATCGCCCTCCTCAAGCAAAAAGATTCGAACACTGGCCGTACCGGTCTCGATCATATCAATTTCCTCTGCAGCTTTCCGCGAGAGGTCGATAATCCGGTTGCCAATGTAAGGGCCGCGGTCGTTTATACGAACAACAACTGATTTACTGTTATCAAGATTATCCACACGTACTATTGTATTGAACGGCAGCGTTCTGTGAGCGGCTGTAAGTTCATTCATGTTGTATCGCTCACCGTTGGCAGTGAGATTGCCATGAAAATCGGGACCGTACCAACTGGCAATGCCCGACCCGAGAACACCCTGAACTTCATCCGTTGTGGTTGTTCTTACAATTCCACAAGATGACAGAAACATTGTAGCAAATAAAAACAGAATGATCGCGAATAAAATGTTCTGTTTTGCTGTCATATAAGTGATACAGATGATATGTTTAGGGGATTTGGATTCACAATTTACCAAATTCCGGATTTGAATCAATCAAATAAAATGAGTTTACCCGATGTGCATACTCATTTTTTGATTGTCAGTTTCAATTTTTTGCAGATAACCGATGATTTCTATTACCCTTGTTTTAATTGTACTGAATATACTAATTTCGCTGGCTGCTCTCTATGCTGTTCCCAAATTGTTTGAAAAGGGGATGCTTCGGCCGTACAGAACCATCAGAAAACAGACGTGGTATGAAGTTATTACGTCCGGATTTCTGCACGCCGGTTTTACACATCTGCTGGTAAATATGTTCGTCCTGTATTTTTTTGGTTCAGTCATGGAACAGGTTCTGGGAATGGGCCACTTTACTGCTCTGTATTTCAGCGGGTTGATGTTTTCAGCCTTGCCTTCGCTCATCAAACATAAAGATAACCCGGATTATGCCACGATCGGTGCATCCGGTGCGGTGGAAAGTGTATTGTTCAGCTACATTTTTGTTTTCCCGACCGAAAAACTGATTCTTGTGCTGCTTCCTGTTCCAATTCCAGCCTGGTTTTTCGGAATTGCCTTTTTGGCGTACAGTATTTATGAAGGGAAAAGAGGCGCCGGAAATGTAAACCATGCAGCACACATAGCCGGAGCTATCTGGGGGATTTTATATTTGATTATTTTTGTGCCCAACAGCGTGGATCATATCCTTACAATATTTGGTTTGCTGTAGCTGAAAGTTTTGTGCGGAATGATCGAAAAAAAATC
Organism: Balneolaceae bacterium; assembly: GCA_007127745.1. Taxonomy (GTDB): domain Bacteria; phylum Bacteroidota; class Rhodothermia; order Balneolales; family Balneolaceae; genus Rhodohalobacter. Next base: position 12,982 of record SKYV01000100.1, on the reverse strand, counting down.
CCGGAATTAACTCCGGGATTTGATTTTAATACTGAGGTATTTTACCCGTTATTTTTCCGGAAATCCTGCATGAAATCTACCAGTGCTTTCACGCTTTCCATTTCACAGGCATTATAAATGCTCGCACGGATTCCTCCTACACTTCGGTGGCCTTTCAAGGCTACAAGATCGTTATTGGCCGCTTCTGCAAGAAATGTTTTTTCAAGATCCTCAGAAGGCAATCTGAATGTAACATTCATTTTAGAACGGGAGGTTAATTCTGCCGTTCCCCGGTAAAAGCCATCCTTATCTATTTCGTTGTAAAGCAGGTCGGCTTTTTCCGTGTTAAACTTTTCAAAATAGGGGAGGCCTCCTTTCTCCTCAACCCACTCAAGCACATAATTCACCATATATACGGCAAATACAGGAGGTGTGTTGAACAGTTTCGTGATGTGGGTGTTGTAGTTCAATATTGTAGGGATAGGACTTTGAACCTGTTTTTCGAGGAATGATTTTCGGATCATGACCACAGTTACTCCGGCGGGACCGAGATTTTTTTGTGCTCCTGCAAAGATCAATCCATATTTATCCAGATCAATCGGGCGGGAGAGAAAATCGGAGGATGCATCACAAACAAGAAGCGAGCCGTTTGTGCCCGGTTCTTTTTGAAATTGGGTTCCGAAAATGGTGTTGTTACTGGTAAAGTAGGTGTAAACGGGATTATCGGAATGGTTCAGTTCACCATCACCCGGTACTTTGGAGTAGTTGGATTCCTTACTGGAAAACGGAATATTCACGTTTCCAAAAAGATTGGCTTCCTTAATCGCTTTTGATGACCAGGAGCCGGTGTCGATGTAATCGGCTGTTTTATCCGCAGATATAAAATTGTGTGGAATCATCATAAACTGAGAGCTGGCCCCTCCTTGCAGGAAAAGAACATCCCAGTCATCATCGGCTCCTGTTATCCGTTTCAGCCTCTGAGCAGCCTGTTCATTAACTTCGGTGTATTCGGGACTGCGGTGGCTCATCTCCATAATGGAGGCTCCCTTGTCACGATAATTAACAAGTTCTTTCTTTGCTTTCTCTAATACGGAAAGCGGTAGTGTTGCCGGTCCGGCGCTAAAGTTGTGTACTCGTTTCATAATGTTAAAATGTGTGTATGATTAGTCCTGATTTAATTTTGGGTTCGAACCAGGTAGATTTTGGCGGCATCAGTTCTCCCTGGTCCGATACATCGATCAGCTCCTGAATGGAGGTTGGATACATGCTTACAGCAAGATTGTATTTTCCGCTGTTCACAAGCCGTTCAAGTTCATCCGTTCCGCGGATGCCACCCACGAAGTTAATGTTTTCATCCGTTCGGGGATTTTTGATCCCAAACATCGGCTCCAGAATACTATTTTGCAGCCGGGCTACATCCAGCGTGGAAACGATGTTTTTATCAACCGGTTGAGGAAGTTTGAGAGACCACCATTCCTTCTTGAAATAGATATTCACAAAACCCTTTTCCGAAGGTTCTTTTTTATCGATTTTTTTTGCGTCGAATCGGTTAATCAGTTCGGAAAATGTCTCATCAGAAACATCTTTGATGACCCGATTGTATGGCAAAATCCGCATCTGATCCATCGGGAACAGAACCACAGGAAAATATTCAAACTCCGACTCTCCTTCGTGGCTATTAGTCTGTTTTCGAAGTTGTTCAGCCACGCGGGATGCACTTTTACATCGGTGATGCCCGTCGGCCACATAAAGGTTGGGAATTTTAGAAAAGCTCTCCACAAAATCGAGGGTTTTGTCGGTTTTCCAGATTCGGTGAATAACGCCTTCTTCACCTTCATGCTCAATTAATGGCGGTTGCGTTAGTGTGAGCCGTTCAATATGAAAGGAAATATCCGCAGAATCCCGGAACGTGAGCATCACCGGTTCTGCATGGGCCTCTTGCGTTAATATATGCCTTGTGCGATCGTCTTCCTTGTCGGGCCGGGTCAGTTCATGCTTCAGAATTGTGTCATTGTCGTAATCCTGAACGGATGCACAAGTAAAAACACCGGTTTGAGTGTGTTCTTTTATTTCGAGTTGATAAATATAGATCGAGTGTTTTTCATCCTGATTGTACAAACCGGATTTAAGCAGTTTTTTCAGATTCTCGGCACCTTTTTCGTAAACGGAATCATCATTAAAAGGAGTGCCTTCCGGCAGATCAATTTCCGGACGGATGACATGCAAGAAGCTATTCGGTTTGCCTTCAGCAAGCTTTGCAGCTTCTTCGGTATTGATTACATCGTAGGGTACGCAGGCTACCTCGTCAGCGTGTTTAGGTTTGGGCAGCCAGCCTTTAAAAGGGTGAATAATTGCCATTAATTCTTCATGTTTTTTGTATTTTTATTCATCATCTAAGTATACAAACTCTTTACCTTTTCAGCGTATAGAAATCTAACATAAAACAAATATTTGAATCGTATGAGTGAGAACATTTCATCAAACAGTGAAAAGTTAAATCCTGATCAACAGCAGCAACTGTTATTTATGATGCTGGTTCAACAGCATGAACAGATTGCCATGATGGGAATGGGCAAGTTAAAAAATCCCGCAACCGACAAACTTGAAAGAGATCTCAAGTCAGCCAAATTTGCCATTGATACACTTGTAATGCTCGAAAAGTACACAAGCGGTAATCTTTCAAAAGAGATGAAAGATTTTTTAAATCAAACACTGACAAATTTACGGCTGAACTATGCTGATGAAAAAAAGAAAGAGACTTCATTAAAAAGTGATGAAAAGAAGGATGAAAAATAAAACTCTATGATTAAAGTAAAAGCTGCCGGTGGCGTGGTTATTAAGAATGTTCACCGGCATACTTTCTCTGTTTTATTAATTAAAAGGAGAGGAGTTTGGGATTTACCCAAAGGTAAAGTTGATCCTGGAGAGAGCATTAAAGACGCAGCTATCCGTGAGGTTGTCGAGGAAACCGGTTTGGAAAATATTACCACCCTGAAATTCTTATGTGAAACCTATCACGAGTTTGAAAACAGAGATCAAAAAATTGGAAAAACTACCTGGTGGTATGCCATGAGGTGTGAAAGTCCGGATAGCGATTTAATACCCCAGACCGAGGAGGATATTACAGAAGTGTGCTGGGTTGAACTGGATGATGCTATTTCAATTGTTTATTTCAAAAACCTGAAACAAGTATTAACAAAATTGAAAGAGACGATATAACCAGTTTATTGGAATAAAAAAAGGCGTGATCGGTAAATCACGCCTTCAAATATTTTTTAGTATTTCAGCATTAATTTTGCAGTCTGAAATAAATCGGCAAGCTGTACTGAACACGTACCGGGCGTCCACGCTGCATTCCCGGTCTGAATTGAGCCTGGCTTACTACTCTCAGAGCTTCCTCATCAGCACCGCCTCCAATTCCGCGGATAACTTGTGGGTTTTCTACATCACCCTGCTCGTTTACGATAAACTGAATGAACACTCTTCCTTCAATTCCGGCTCTTCGTGCCATTTCAGGATAATTAATTTGTCGTTGAAGCTCACCAAGTCCGCCAATTAATTCAGGCATTTCTTCAACAACTACGAAGAAATCTTCTTCCTCTTCCTCTTCTTGTGGAGGAGGAGGGGGTGGCATACTGAGCTGACCACCAAGGTCAAGGTCGCCACCAATTTCAATATCTACATCTTCGATAATTTCATCGTTGGGAACTTCAACAGGTGTAGGGGGTCTGGGTGGTGGTGGAGGTGTTTCGATCTGGCGAGTTTGAATAATCTCTTCCATCTCTACGACTTCCTGTTCATCCATTACAATCTCTTCCGGTCCCAAGCTTGTCAGGTCAATTCTCACAGCTACAATGAATATGACCAGTGTGAGCAACAAGCCAATTTCAAGGAAGACAGTGTAATAGTTCCTTAAATCAGCATCTGGTTTTTTTCGTTCTGTCGTCATAAGTGGTCGAATGTTTTGGCTAAATGTGAAATTGTGATGAAGTATAAATGATTTCAGACTAATTGTCCAACGAACAACGGCAATTATATATTATTCGTTCATTTTTTTTGATACCTCTTCATTTTGGCAGTAAATATTTTCTTTTTCACAAAGTGTAAAAGAATTGTGGCCGTTAAACTTCCGGCTATATCGGCGATTGCATCGTAGAGATTGGGATTTCTGTCGAAAGGAACAATTCCCTGCATGACTTCGACAGTGACACCAAAAACTGAACCGATGAAAAAAATGAAGAGCAGGCTGGCATGTTCGTTTTTGAGCGAGAACATGAACATGCCAAAAATAATTGTCCAGAAAAAGAAAAGCAGAAAATGGCCAAGTTTATCGTAATTGTACAGCCCGGATTCGCCAAGCTGACTGGGTGGCGCAAGAGTTAAAAAGAGTATGATTGCTGTTGCTACAAAAAGTAAAAAACCGATCAGCAATCTGTTGTTTACAAATAAGATAAATAGTCGTTCAATCATACCAGATGTTCAGGGCCGAAAGTGGAATAATGAATTGGATGCTCACATAATTTTTGATATCCATCCCACAATGATTTGATTACAGCCAGAGATTGGTTTGATGATATTCCGGCCAGTGCAGCAATTGCCCCGGATAAAACATCACCAAAACCTGCCCGCGCAAATGCAGAGGTATCATATTTCGTTAAAAATGTTGTACCGTCGGATGTTACAAAATACACCGGGTTTCCTTTTAGCAGGAGAGAGCATCCATGCTTTTTGACAAAACTTTGACTCCAGTGAAGACGGGATTTATCACTGTTAAACTGAGCACCCAGATAATTTACTGCTTCGCCGATATGAGGGGTTAGTAGCCATTTCTTTTTCTGCTCGTCCGGCAGATTGCTGAGTGTTTCCCAGTTCGCAAGTGCATCAGCATCCAGCAGTGTGAATCCTTCGTGCTGAGTGAGTAAATCTGCCAGAAAATCTTTTGTTTTTGAGTCTGTTCCGATTCCGGGGCCGGTAAGCAATAAACCGGGTTTATTTTCAATATTGGCAATAATTTTTTTGATATGTGATGGCTTGAAAAAAGCATCGTTTTCATCACCCACACTAATTTTGATGATTTGTGGCAGCAGGGATTCATAGACAGGCATCAATTTTTTGGGCGCGTAAAGAAAAACAGCACCTGCACCCTGTTTCCAGGCACTTTTTGCCGCCATTACGGCTGCACCGGTCAAACCTTCTGAACCGGCCAAAATATGCACAACACCGTACTCATATTTATGCCGTGCTGTTCTTGTGATATCCGGAAGTGCCTTGATTAAAGTTTCATCAATGAGCACAGTTTTTGGATGGTTCAGGTAGTTTGGGAAGGGCAGGTTTACAAAGATAACCTCGCCGGATACATCCGGTCCTGCATTTACATATAAACCCAGTTTATTTGTGCCGAAAGTGAAGGTGAAATCGGCTTGAATACAGGCTCCATGTATGTTTCCGGAATCTGCATTCAGTCCGGAGGGGATATCCATTGAATAGACAGTTGTATTCTTTGTATTCAATCGGTTGATAAAACCCGGAAGCGGATCACGAAGCTCACTGTTCAGGCCTGTTCCGAAAATTCCGTCAACGATATAATCGTATTCCTCAGAAAAAGCCTTGTCAACCTTTTCTAAAAAAGAAATATCACCCCCGTTTTTTTTAAGCTGTTGCAGTAGTTTCAGATTTTTATCTGCATCGGGTGACAAATCCTCATCACCCAAAAGAAACAGGAGTTTTATGGAATGGACGGCATCATTTACAAGATAGCGGGCAACGGCAAGCGCATCTCCGGCGTTGTTTCCTTTGCCACAGAGGTACAAGCCTTTTCGGTTTGAACCTTCCTTTTTTTGAATATGAGATGCGGCACCGTTGGCGGCAATTTCCATCAGTGTAAATCCATCTATACCAAATTCATTGATAGTACGCTGATCCAGCTCTCTGCTTTGATTTGAGTCAGCAAGCCGGTTCTGTTTCGGTATGAATACGGAAGGTGTCATATCTTACACTTAATAGGATCGGGCAAACAGTACTTTTTTTGATGAAGGTTTTCCGGTCACCATGCATTTGCCGGCCGATTCATCACCATTGAGGGGTATACAGCGAATGGTGGCTTTTGTTTCTTCTTTGATCTTTTCTTCCGTTTCGGGGGTGCCATCCCAGTGCGCATAAATAAATCCTCCATCTTCAATCAGGTTTTTGAACTCTTCGTAAGTTTCAACATGGCGGGTTTGGCTGTCAATGCGTTTTTTGGCAGCCTCCAGCAGATCGTTTTGGATCGTTTCCAAGAGGTCGGAAATATGTCCGGCAACTCCATCTGCAGAGATGATATTTTTCTCGAGTGTATCTCTTCGGGCCAGTTCAAGATTTCCGTTTTTTACATCCCTCGGGCCAATGGCAATCCGGAGTGGTACGCCTTGTGCTTCGTGCTCTGCAAATTTCCAGCCGGGTTTAAAGTTTTCGCGATCGTCCAGTTTTATAGTAACGCCCTTATCTTTGATCTGTTCTATAATAGGCGCGGCATATTCCAAAACCTGGGCTTTCTGTTCATCGTTTTTAAAAATTGGTACAACCACAACCTGAACAGGAGCAAGTTTGGGTGGAAGTATGAGGCCGTTATCATCAGAATGGGTCATAATCAACCCTCCGATTAACCGGGTGGAAACTCCCCAGCTTGTGGCCCACACATATTTATGCTTGCCATCCTGATCCTGAAATTTTACATCAAAGGCCTTTGCAAAATTCTGCCCCAGAAAGTGAGAGGTACCGGCCTGAAGTGCTTTGCCGTCCTGCATCAGTGATTCGATACAGTACGTATCCACGGCTCCTGCAAATCGCTCAGATTCGGTTTTTACTCCTGTTACTACCGGCATGGCCATGTACTCTTCAGCAAAAACCCTGTACACTTCGAGCATCTGCAGAGTCTCTTCTATAGCTTCCTTTTTGGTTGCATGGGCAGTGTGCCCTTCCTGCCAGAGGAATTCCATTGTTCGCAGGAAAAGACGCGTACGCATTTCCCATCGCACCACATTGGCCCATTGATTGATTAAAATGGGCAGGTCGCGGTAGGACTGAATCCAGTTTTTATAGGCATCCCAGATGATTGTTTCGGAAGTTGGGCGCACAATGAGCTCTTCTTCGAGCCGGGAGGCGGGATCAACTTCAACACCACCGTCAACACTTTGTAATCGGCTGTGGGTAATTACGGCACACTCTTTGGCAAATCCCTCAACATGCTGTGCTTCTTTCGACAGAAAAGATTTTGGTATGAATAGGGGGAAATAGGCATTCTCATGTCCGGTATCTTTGAACATTTGATCGAGGGAAGCTTTCATTTTTTCCCAGATTGAAAATCCATTGGGCCGTATTACCATGCAGCCGCGAACAGGAGAATGGTCGGCAAGTTTTGCTTCTTTAACGACATCCAAATACCATTGAGAATAATCATCGTGTCGGTTGGTGATTCGTTTAGCCATCTGTTTTATTTCAAGTGCTATTAAGAGTTATTAAGTAAAAAAGTGGTTTGTTCTGAAATGTGTTTAATTCGGTTAGATGAAAATAAGAACCTTCAATTCAGGTATCACCATATAATCACGGTGTAAACGATTCTTATTTATGCAATTTTCTGAACAGACTTGAAAAATACTTCAAGATACGGTTAAGGTAAAGAAGCAATTATCCTGCCTGAGAAATCAGTTAAAATTTCATTTCTATATTCAATGAAAAAAACTGTATATTTTATGATCTGAAATTTTGATACATGATAAGGCGTGGTAGCTCAGGTGGTAAGAGCGTCGGATTCATAACCCGGAGGCCGAGGGTTCGACTCCCTCCCACGCTACATTGAAAAGGGTAAGGTATTAAATTATAATATCTTGCCCTTACTTTTTTTGGTTTGGATGGAATTGAGTCAGAACTGAGTGTGCAAGATGGCTGAAAAAAAATTAGCAGTATTCCGATCAAAGAATACTGCTAAATATCATCTACAGACGGCTATTACCCCATTTGCAAATTTAACATACTTTTATAAACAGGTTTCTGCAATAAGTATTATGCGGTAATTTATCTACGTATAAATACTTATAAAAAAATATCAAAGCTGCTCTTCTTCAATGGCATAACGTACAAGTGCTGCCGTATTTTTCAATTCAAGTTTATTCATCAGATTGGACCGATGGGTTTCCACCGTACGTGTGCTGATATACAACATATTGGCAATCTCTGAACTGGTAAATCCTTCAACGATCAGTTTCAGGATTTCCCGTTCACGTTTGGTGATGATTTTCTTATTGGATGATGATGTCTTTTTCGCAATATCGGTATATTTACCAATCATGATTTGAGAAATATGTGCGCCAAAAGCCTGCTTACCCGCTGCTACTTCTTCAGTGATTCTGATCAGTTCATCGGCAGATACATTTTTTGTCAGATATCCTTTTACTCCGGCTTTAATCGACTGATTCAAATGGGATATTTCGGTGGAGTTTGTCAGCACAATCGCAAGTACCTCACGATTAATTTCTCTTAGTTCCTGCATTAAGCTATGCACATTGGAATCAGAAATGCTTGATGAGATCAGACAAATAGCTTCCGGATGATTTTCATAACTGCGAATTAAATCCTGCCCGTTTTTTACGGCATCAAGAACCCGGAATTTTCCCGTTTTGTTTAATACGGTTGAAATTCCAAATCTGTAAAGATCATGCCCCTCTGCAATTAGTAATTTTACAGTTTCCATGATGTTGGCCGTCTAAGTACATGATTGATATCTGAATATAATTCTTTATTGCCAAATGTAAAGTAATTTTTGAGGTTTGGTATAGGCATTTTTATAACATGGCTGCCATTGGCTGTCTCCCCGGAATCAATTTTTAAAACTTTACAGTTGTTTTGAGCGAATGGTTCGAAGATTGTTTATTTTTGGCGATTCAACAGTAATTGATTTAAACAGACTGAATTTAGAATATTTTTTATGAGCTGGCTAAGAACTCACAATTGCGGAGATTTATCAATCAAAAATAAAGGGGAAGAAGTTGTATTAAACGGATGGATTTCTACCCGGCGTGATCTGGGTGGACTAATTTTCCTGGATTTGAGAGACCGTTACGGAATTACTCAAATAGTTTTTGATGAAACCAGCAAAGAGCTTCACGAACAGGCCGAACAGTTACGCCCTGAGTATGTAATTGGAGTGAAAGGAATAGTTTTGGCCCGAGATGCCGAAACCATCAACCCGGAAATGAAAACCGGCGAAGTGGAAGTGGAGGTGACCGAATTAATCGTTTATTCTACAGCCGAAACTCCACCTTTCGAAATCAAAGATGATATTCCTACAAATGAAGAGACCAGGCTCCGGTACCGGTATCTTGATTTACGTCGTCCCGAACTGCAGAAAAACCTGCTGTTACGATCCCGGGTATATCACACCATTCGCAGTTTTTATCACGAAAAAGCATTTGCTGAGGTTGAAACTCCCGTACTGATGCGATCTACCCCCGAAGGTGCCCGCGACTATCTTGTACCAAGCCGGGTGAACGCAGGTAAATTTTTTGCATTGCCCCAAAGCCCGCAAACTTATAAGCAGCTGCTGATGGTTTCGGGGATGGACCGTTATTTCCAGATTGTAAAATGTTTCCGGGATGAGGATCTCCGTGCTGACCGCCAGCCGGAATTCACACAGGTGGATGTTGAAATGTCGTTTGTAAATGAAGAGGTTATCTATTCGGTTCATGAAGAACTGATGGCTGCCATTTGGAAAGAACATCTGGGTGTGGATGTATCGCTGCCATTTACCCGGATGACCTACAAAGAGGCTCTGGAAACGTACGGAACCGACAAGCCGGATCTTCGCTTCGATATTACCATCAATAACCTTTCTGAAGATGTGGCACAATCCGGATTCAAAATTTTCCGGTCAACTGTGGAAAAAGGCGGACGGGTTCTCTCTATCACAATTCCTGGTCAGGGAAGTCTTGGCCGCGGTGCGCTGGACCGGCTAACCGAGCGTGTTCAGTCTCAGACCGGTGCTGCAGGGATGATTTTCATGAAAAAAACAGATGGTAAGGTTACATGTAGTGTGGGCAAGTTTCTGGATGATGACACCATGAAAAATATGGCTGAAACTTCCGGAGCCAACGATGGCGATTTGGTACTGATTCTTGCCGGTCCCGCACCCGATGTGTATCATCAAATGGGAACCCTGCGGCTGATGGTCGCAAAAGATTTTGATCTCATTGATACGAATCAAACCCGTTTCTTGTGGGTTACCGAATTTCCACTGTTTGAATGGTCGAAAGACGATCTCCGTTACTACTCTCTACATCATCCGTTCACAGCTCCGAAACCCGAAGATGTTTCGCTTCTTGATGATGCACCCGAAAAAATCAATGCCCGTGCGTACGATCTGGTTCTGAATGGAAGTGAGATTGGCGGAGGTTCAATCCGGATTCACGACACTGAAATGCAGCAAAAAATCTTCGAAATTCTTGGGATTGATAAAGAAGAAGCCAGGCATAAATTTGGCTTTCTGCTGGATGCATTCCGATACGGAGCTCCACCACATGGCGGTATTGCACTCGGACTTGACCGAATTATTATGTTAATGTCCGGCTCGAAAAGCCTTCGCGATGTGATTGCTTTTCCAAAAAATCAAAAAGCGCAGAGCCTGATGGACAATTCGCCCAGCGAAGTAGATGAACAGCAATTGAAGGAATTGCATATTTCACTGAGAAAATCGGCATTCAAGTCGTAATCTCATCGAAATAAATGAAACAAAAATGACGACCCAAAAATTGAGTTTACAATCTTGAAAACTGCCGGAATAGATGGCTGCAAAGCCGGATGGATTCTTGTAACCTTCGATGAAAACCCGCGATACGAAATTCTTCGTACAGATGAATCATTTGAAGGTGCTTTAGATAATTTTGATCGGACTTTTATCGACATGCCGATAGGCCTGGAAGATGAAAAATACACCCGGAAATGTGATGAAGTATTGAGAAAAGAACTGGGGCCGGAATATGCTGCTTCAGTTTTTAGCCCGCCCATTCGTCCTGCATTGCATGCACCCTCGTATGTGGAAGCAAATATTCAAAGCTTTGAATACACCGAAAAAAATCTGACGCTGCAGGCATGGAACATCACACCGAAAATTCGATTGCTCGATCAACTGTTATCTGCCCGGCAGGAATTTCAGGAAAAAATATTTGAAAGCCATCCTGAACTTTTATTTATGAATTTGAACGGGGGGATGATTTATCAGAAGAAAAACACAAAAAAGGGACTTCGCCACCGGCTGGATCTGATTAAAGAACATGAGCCGGTTGCCGCCGATTTTTTCCGCGAAATCAAGGAAGAGTATCGACGCAATGAGGTAGAAGAAGATGATATAGTGGATGCCATGGCTCTGGCACTTGCAGCTAAACATTCAGAACAGAAAAAAATTAAAAGCCTGCCTGCCGATCCCCCGGTTGATTCCAAAGGGCTGAAAAAAGCTATCCACTATATCTGATGGGTACTGAACGCTCTGCAACTGCCACAATTATTGACTCTGATTTTTATCCAGAATATTTTTGTATTTTACGCCTGTTTTATAGACGCGGTTTAAACCGTTAAAAGCAGCTATTTTATACGCTTCGGTATAGGTCGGGTAGTTCAGTACCCGTTCAATAAAGTATTTGATATCACCGTTAAAAGCCATCACCGCCTGCCCGAGATGAATCATGTCGGTGGCTTGCTCACCGATTATGTGTACACCCACAAGCTTCAGATCATCGGTTTTGAAAACAAGTTTTAAAATTCCGTCGGTTTCGTGATTCAGGTCGGCACGGGTTAACGATTCATAATATGAGCGGCCCACTGTCACATCCATTCCCAGTTCCTGTGCCTGTTTTTCTGTCAGCCCGATACCGGAAATTTCCGGAATGGAATAGATTCCGAAAGGAATATCCTCGGTTTCCACAGCCTGATTGGTCAGACTTCCAAACATGTTTGTGGATGATAGCCGCCCCTGCAGAAACGATGCTGATGCCAATGATGGCTGTCCGATCACATCACCGGCTGCATAAACATTGGGCACGGAACTACGGTAATGTTTATCTACTTTAATGTGGCCGTTTTCATCTTTTTCGATACCAATTTCTTCAAGACCGAGATTTTCTGTATTGGGTTTTTTGCCTCCGATGTAGAGAACATGATCTGTTTCCACAACCTGCATTTGATTTTTACCTTTTACCTTAAAAAGTACCTCATCACAGGTTCTCAGGTCATTTGTTGATATTTTTTTGATTTTCGTGTTATTAAATATCTGGATGTTTTTCTTTTTTATAGCTTTTAGAAGCCCACTTTTAACTTCTTCATCCAGAAACGGAAGTACTTCATTCAAATCACTTAAAATGGTTACACGGGTGCCGAGAGCTGCAAAAACAGTGGCAAATTCTATAGAAATGATGCCGCTTCCAATAATGACAAGGCGCCTCGGAATATGTGTTAATTCCAGCACGGATGTATAATCCAGAACCTTGGCATGATCTATATCAAAGTTTTTCGGTTCTTTAGGGCTGCTGCCGGTCGAAATCAGAATGTATTTGGCCGTATAGGTATTTTTATTGTTGAGCTGATCTGCAACTTCAACGGTGTTCTTATCAATAATGCGTCCCCAGCCCCTCACCGTCTCTACTTCATTTTTGATAATGTCATCTTTAAACTGGCGGTTTTTACTTTCGAGAATGGGATCTTTATACTCCATAATATCTTCCATTCTGAAACGCTCGAATGGCTTTCTGCCTCTTTCATCACCAAATTGCGAATGAAACGACTGAATAAGTTTGGCGGCAGCACGCAGAGCTTTACTTGGTACAGTTCCCTTGCTGATCCAGGACCCGCCAAGTTCATGACCACTGGCTTCCACGATTAAAACTTTTTTGTCAAATTTTGTGCTTTGCATGGCGCAGGAAAATCCCGCAGGTCCGCTTCCGATTATGATTACGTCGTAATCAAATTTCATAAAATTACTTTG
>SKYV01000020.1 GCA_007127745.1 Balneolaceae bacterium | reverse complement strand
TGATTTTCACCTCTTGTTCGGATAATTCAACAGGACCCGATGATTTGAATTTAAGCCAAGGTAAGGGGGCCTTTACTGTAACCGGAGCTGTTAATGCAGAGCATTCGGGAGAATCATGGTATACAGTAGATCCACGGGACGACGGAACGGTATTTCAACTGTTTGTGAGTGATGTTGAGTTCACCGTCGATCAGAATGTAAATAACGACGTAACATTTGTTCTTGAATTCAGGCAAGAATCAGGATCAGGCTCTTTTTCAATATCAACAGGTGAGTTTGATATGGGAGCCAATGCACCATTCCGCGGCATGTTTGCAGATGTAGCAACTGCTACGGCTTACGAAACCATAGGAAATTCAGGGGGTACTTTAAATATCACATCCTATTCAAGTGGTTTGGTGGAGGCTGAATTTGAATTTTCAGCAACGGGCCCGGAAGGCGGAAGCGTAACGGTCAAAGGCGGATTAAGGGCGAGTTGTATTGGCGGGCAGTTTAATCCAAACTGTTAAGCCAAATAATCAACTTTCAGACGTCAACTAACAAAACACGTAATGAAAAATCTATCCATTCTGCTTAAAAACTCAGGGTTGGTTTTCGTGCTCATTATTTCCGTTTACATGGTCAGTTAGGGGGGGCGATTCATCTGGATGTTGATGCCGGCAGTGTATCGGGTAAAAATCATTTCAAAAATGTTGACGGAGAAAGTCTGTCCGGTTCTTTTGAATTTCGTTGTAAGTCACCTTGGTTTTAAATAATTATTAAAATATATCATAAGTGTATGAGAAGAGGTAAGGGGATATTACTATTCATATTTGTTATGAGTATTTCCTGTAAAGCGCATTCGCAGCAGACTGTAGGCAACACGGATATTGAAGTATACTCGCTCTCGGGAAACATCAGTTTTCAGAGCCATGCCTACACAACAACCCAGCTTTTTGACCGCCGTGAAACGTTAGGAGCTCTTACGGCTGCGAATATGTACTATTCATTTCTTGGTTTTAGCTCCGGGCTGGATCTTCGCTACAGTACGGATGACAATGAGTTTCGTCAATCCATGAATCGGTTCAGTTTTTTTGGAAGCTATAAATGGGCCAGGCTTAGTGCAGGTGATGTAAGCCCCAACTACTCCCAGTACAGCCTGCGCGGAACCATGGTGCGCGGCGGAGAGCTGGGTTGCTATAATCAAACACCGCATGATTTGTTTCTCGCCTGGTTTGAAGACACACCGTATATTCTCACCTCGAACGGAATCGGGTACGGGCTCTGGGAGTTTTCGGGTAGTTTTGGCATACTCAATTCCGGCCGAAGCGATTTGGATTATGAAGATTGGTACGGACATCAACTGGACCGCAAACTACTCGATCTTTTGATCAAGTATCAGTGATGGCTCCAATTTCAAATAAACTCAATCAGTTAACACGTATTTCTCTGTTTTACTGTAAAGAAAAATTCATTCATTTTGCAATATTCGGCCGATCAGTTCGTGAATTGATAGCCTTGGTTATAACCGTCTGTAGTAATTCACTTTGCTTTCAAAATAAGACCATCATTTTTTTTATTTCTATGATACTGGACTAAGTTAAAAGGTATAAAAGATACTCTCTATATGAGAAATCAGAGCCTATTTCTGTTACTGATCATTTTGTTTATTCTTGGTATTGCATATCAGAATGTTGATCGTGATTACCCCGAATATTCGCCTCCCGTAACCGGTCAGGTGCCCGGTATGGCAAATATCCACGGAATTGAAACTGATCACAGTTTTGATCCGCCATCAACCAACCCTGATGATTGGGAGATTTTGAATGATGGAAATCCGATCGTGCATCATAGTCAGACTATTGGCCAGCGTAAAATTGATCCTGTCGGTTTCTATTTGACCGAAAATAATCTTGCTCTTTTTTACAACAACGCCTGGTCTGAATATGATAAATATTTTGAGATATATGGTGAACGTGGTTATTCAGGTTCACGCACACAGGCAGGCAGCTTAATGGCATTTGATGAAGACTGGAACCTGAGAGATTATTATGACAATCCGGTGTTTGATGAACCGCAAAGAGCATGGCAAGGCAGAGACCGCACAAATCCCTATGCACTGGTCTGGCACCCCGATCACGAGGTGTTTTATTTGTTTTACGGTGATTTTGCTGAAGGAGGGGATAATGACAAATATCCTGGGCGACGTGCTTTGGGTGTGGCTAAATCCAAAGATATTATAAATTGGGAATATCTGACAAAAAACCGGCCGCTGTTTCATATTCTGGATATGGTTGATTTTAGCCCCGAAACATTCTCAGGCATTTCTGATGTAACAAGGCAGGGAAGAGTGTATGCGTTTGGTGCCACTTTCCATGATGGATATATATACTTGCAGGTTGGGGGTAGCACAAACAGGGAATTGGATTATGTCTTCACTATTCGATCACAAGACCCGATGAATGGATGGGAATATGTAAGAAGTCCGCAGCACCGACCCATGCCGTTCTACTTTGCCAGAAAATGGTACACGGTTCGGAATATTCGTGATCCAAATGATCCGGAAATGAGGGCAATCGGTCTTGTGCATGGAGATACATTGGATGATTTAGACCATGAGCCGGATTATCTTTTTTCTACCGGATTTTCATCCAGTGCGGGTGTATCAAGGCAGTTATTCATGTACCAGGGAAGATGGTATATTGCATTTCGGCAGAGTGATGAGGAAGATTACCGAAGCATGTATATAGCAAGGCAGAAATGATAGGCGCTGGTAAAACTCCCCAAATTATTTCAACCACGTGTGAATACTGCCATTCTTTATGGCTATCCAGAATTTTTAAAAGTGCCGTTTTAAGGATGTAAGAAGGGCATGCTGTAGTGGGTTCAGGCAGATTCGAACTGCCGACCTCATCGATGTCAACGATGCGCTCTAACCAACTGAGCTATGAACCCGACAACATTAAATATACCAACCCTTTTACTTTAATCGCAACAGAAAGTATTGAAAGGTTCTTTCAGCTAAGCACAAACCTTTGTATTTTACCTGTCTTTGAAAATTCAGAAATCATATGCAAAACAGAAGAGCATCCCGGGAAGCTGCTTTAAAGGCAATTTATGCTGTTGAGGTTGGAAAAAATATACCCCAACAGACCACAAAACAGATTCTCAAGCCGTTACTCAATAATGAGACTGAAGCTGTTAAGTTTGCCGAAAAACTGCTCTTGATTACGGTTGACCATGCATCAGAATTTGATACAATTATAGACCACCATATAAAAAACTGGGAAGTGCACAGACTGGCTATTGTTGACAAACTAATACTGCGAATGGCTATTTCTGAATTACTTTATTTTGATGATGTTCCTACCAAAGTTACGATTAACGAGGCCATTGAATTGGCAAAACAATACTCTACACGTAAAAGTGGTAATTTCGTAAATGGAATTTTGGATGCAGCGCTGACTCATTTTCTTAAAGAGAATAAAATCAATAAAAAAGGAAGAGGCCTGATCGAAACCTCAAATCACTAATGGATAAAAAGTTTGTTGCAATCGGTGATATTCATGGATGCGTTCGTTCGCTGAAAACACTATGGAATAAACTGAAGCCTCATAAAGATGCAATTCATGTTTTTATTGGTGATTATATAGACCGCGGGCCGGATTCGAAAGGTGTGGTGGATTTCTTGCTTGATGTGCGTCACGACCGGGAATGTGTTTTCCTCAGAGGTAACCACGAACAGATGCTATTAGACGCACTTCTGAATAATGAACAACAAAACTGGATGTATAACGGCGGGGATGTAACATTAAATTCATACAACAATCCCCGGAATGTTTCAGAAATTCCTGAATCTCACATTACTTTTTATAAAGAAACAAAGTTTTATCACGAATCAGAGAATTATTTTTTTGTACACGCTGGTGCACCGCCACACCAGACACTGGAACAGAGCAAACAAGACAGCAGATCAGAACACTTTTTTCTGTGGGGACGTGAACACCTGAATGCTTTTGAAACTCCCTGGGAAAAAACAGTTATCTTTGGCCACACCCCAAGACCTTACCCTATTCGAAAACCGAATATGATTGGCATTGACACAGGCTGTGTTTACAATGAACTTGGTTATGGAAAATTAACAGCAGTTGTATTGCCTGAAGCCCAGTTTATTCAGCAGGAGTCGCTCGACTGATTTCTATTCATATTCAAAATGCCACATCTGTACTCTCTGACATCTATTCGGCACACTACTTTTATAAAATTTCTTGATAATGCTTTTAACATATTAAATACCAAAATATTATGAACCTTAAATGTGGAATAGTAGGCCTTCCAAATGTTGGCAAGTCTACGCTTTTCAATGCTCTTAGTGATGCCGGGGCTGAATCCGCCAATTTTCCGTTTTGCACGATTGATCCCAATGTAGGGCTTGTTCCGGTTCCCGATCGGAGATTGGATAAACTATCTGAGCTTGTAAAGCCCAAAGCAACAATTCCGGCTACAATTGAATTTGTGGACATCGCCGGATTGGTGAAAGGAGCATCAGAGGGAAAAGGAAAAGGAAATGCCTTTCTTTCTCACATACGTGAAGTGGACCTGATTGTTCATGTAGTTCGATGTTTTGATGATGATGATATTATTCATGTTGAAGGATCTGTTGATCCGGAACGAGACATCCGCATAATCGAGGACGAGTTGATTTTGAAGGATCTTGAGTCTGTAGAAAAGAGACTGGAAAATGTAAAGAAACAGGCCAAAAGCGGAGATAAAAAAATTAAGGATCAGCTGAAAGTAATAGAAGCACTGGCTGAACATTTAGAATCCGGCAAAACTGCAAGAACGTTTAAAATTGAGCAAGATGAAAAACAGTTTTACAACGATCTGTTCCTGCTCTCCGAAAAACCCGTACTCTATGCCTGTAATGTGGGAGAGTCTGAAATTAATTCGGGTAATCAGTATGTGGACAGTGTCAGAGAAGTTGCAAGCCTGTTCAACGATAATCTGGTCATGTTTTGTGCTAAAATTGAGGCCGAGATAGCCGAACTTGAGCCGGAAGAAAAAGAAATGTTTCTTGAAGAATTAGGCGTTGAACGCTCCGGACTTGACCGGCTGATACGAGCTGCCTACGAAAATCTTGGTCTTATCACGTATTTTACGGCCGGCCCTAAAGAGGTTCGTGCCTGGACTATTCGGAAAGGAACAAAAGCTCCACAGGCTGCCGGAACTATTCACACCGATTTTGAACGGGGTTTTATCCGGGCAGAAACTATATCGTTTGAAGATTTTGAACAATTGGGATCCGAGAAAGCAGCAAAAGATGCCGGAAAAATGCGACAGGAAGGAAAAAATTACGTTGTAAAGGACGGGGATATAATTTTATTCCGGTTCAATGTTTAATAAAGGTTGATGAAAAACATTTCAGTTATTCATCCAGAAGTTCATCAGGGAATTCCACATTCCGAATATCCCGGATACGGAATTCAGTAGTGTCGGCTGGTATATTTTCAGGTTCAATTCGGTCGTGAACTACCCAGGCGCCCGGATAGCGATTTTTTAACAGCCGTGAAAATTCTATCGCCATATCTCTGTCTCTGAAATCTCCGGTTCGAACTCGATAGTAGGGCTGCCTGAAAAAGATATAGGTTTCAGGATTATATCCGCCGAGCCATTCGCTGGCCCAAACCCGGAATTCATCCCGTGTGGAATCGGCTTCGGCAACACTCCGGGTTGAAAGAATTTGGACACGAAATCCGGCATGTTCATCCACTTCTCGCTCTTCCTGAACAGCTTCTCTCAGGTAAGTTTCGGGTATATCATGCTCAAGTACGGCATAGCGATCGGCCAGGTGAACCCGGTTTTCAAAAAGAAAGAGCTCCATCTCATCCATTTCTTCTCTTAGATATTCTTCGGCTACCACTTCATCAATTTCAAAAATGGATGGCTCTGGCTCGTCATCAGCCACCGGTTCTGGTGTCCTGCAGCCAATTGCTATCAGAAAGGTGATTGATATAAAATATAGAACTGATTTTTTCATGTTATGATAAAAGTTAATCTCCAATCGGATGCCAAGTGGTTTTTATTTCAAGAAACTCATCAATGATGTATGGATTTTCATGGGATTGGTCGAGCCAATCATCAGTCGAATAATGAAAAACACGCTTCACGCTTATAGAAGCATTTTCATCAATAAGTTTCCTTGTGCTCTTATCAGTTAACGTATTAAAAACGGCATTCACATCCATATGGCTGCTGAGGTGATCCAGCATCTCATCTTTAAATCCTGTCAGGATATTTACCACGCCTCCGGGCACATCCGAGGCGTGCAGAACTTCACCAAAACTGACTGCCGGCAGCGGATACGTTTCACCAGAGAGTACAATGCAGGTATTTCCTCCGGCAATAACAGGTGCAATTAAAGAAACGACAGAGAGCAGCGGAGACGTATGCGGGGCTGCAATTCCAACAACACCGGTCGGCTCGGGAGTACTGAAATTGAAGTGAGAACTCGCAACCGGATTGATGGTGCCAAAAATCTGGCTGATTTTATCGGTCCAGCCCGCATAATAGATCAGCCTGTCGACGGAAGTTTCCACTTCGGCTGCAGCATCTTTTGATTTAACACCAAATTGCTCGAGTTCTCCCACAAACTGATCTTTCCTGCCTTCAAGCATTTCGGCAATCCGGTAGAGAACCTGCCCACGGTTGTAAGCAGACCGTCCGCTCCAACCCCCAAATGCAGACCGCGCGGCGAGCACGGCATCACGAACATCTTTCCGGCTGCATCTGCAGGCATTGGCTATGTGACTTCCTTTGGAATCCTTCACCTGGTAGGTTCGGTCGGATTCACTTCGGGGGAATTTTCCACCCACATAGGTTTTGTAGGTTTTTAAAACTTCAATTCGTTTCGGCATGATTTTCAAATTTCATGGATACCTGCAAGACAACAGGTGATTTACTGTTTTGTTTGATGATGTGTCAGCTCAGTGTTACATAGGGATAAAGGCCGTGAAGACCGCCTTCCCGGCCAATCCCGCTCTCCTTATATCCGCCAAACGGCGAAGTGGGATCAAACTTGTTGTAGGTGTTCGACCAAACCACGCCTGAACGCACTTTCTGCCCGGCATTAAATATTTTTGATCCCTTGTCTGTCCAGACTCCACCAGCCAGTCCGTAAGGAGTGTTATTGGCCTTTTCAACGGCTTCATCGGGAGTGCGGAATGTTTGAATGGTTAGCACCGGCCCAAAAATTTCTTCCTGAACAATCCGGTTGCTCTGACTCACATCAGTAAAAATAGTGGGCCTGCAGAAAAATCCCCTCTCCGGAATATTGCAGGAGCTTTGATACATTGCCGCACCCTCATTCACACCTATTTCGAGATATTGGTTGATTTTGTCGTACTGCGCTTTGGAGTTGATAGCACCTATATCCGTATTTTTATCAAGCGGATCTCCCACTATCAGAGTTTCCATTCGATCTTTCAATTTGTTGACGAGCCGCTCGGAAATGCCCTCCTGAACAAGCAGGCGCGATCCTGCGCAACAAACGTGTCCCTGGTTAAAGAATATCGCATTAATGATACCTTCCACCGTTTGATCGATCGGGGCATCCTCAAAAACGATATTCGGACCCTTTCCGCCCAGTTCAAGTGTGAATTTTTTATCCGTACCGGCCAGTGATTTTTGAATGATTTTACCCACCTCGGTTGAGCCGGTAAATGCAATTTTGTCCACATCGGGATGGTTGACGATCTCTGCCCCGGTTTGTCCGGCTCCGGTTACAATATTCACAACCCCATCAGGCAGCCCGGCATCACGGCAAATTTCGGCAAATTTCAGTGCCGTCACCGGGGTTGATTCAGCAGGCTTCAGCACCACGGTATTGCCGGCAGCAAGGGCAGGGGCAATTTTCCAGGAAAGCATCAGAAGCGGAAAATTCCATGGAATAATTTGACCGCATACGCCCACCGGTTTTACTTTTCGTCCCGGGAAAGCGTAATCGAGTTTGTCTGCCCAGCCGGCGTAGTAGAAAAAATAGGCTGCTGACAGCGGCACATCCACATCGCGGGATTCACGGATTGGTTTGCCGCCATCCAGCGTTTCGGTGATGGCCAGTTCGCGGGATCGCTCCTGAATCATTCTTGCAAGCCTGAAAATATATTTACCACGTTCGCGGGCCGATAATTTTGACCAGGTTTTTTCATACGCTTTTCGTGCAGCTTTCACGGCCTTGTCCACATCTTCGGAGGTTCCTTCAGCAAATTCTGTCAGCACGTCTTCCGATGCGGGATTAATCGATTTCATGTACCGGCCTTTCACGGGTGAAGTAAATTTTCCGTCGATAAAGTGATCATATCGATCAGGGATTTCAACATGATCGCTGCTTTCCGGAGCGCTGCTGTACTCCCAGAATGATGCAAAATCCAGTTTCAGATCCGAATTGGGTGATGTTGGTTTGGGTGAACCGTTGGTTTTTTCTTCTATCGGTGTTTCTTCTTGCTGTTCAGACATAATAATTCGGTTCAAAAATTAATCATTAGAAAAATAGTTGATGCTCTGGTACACACCGGTATCCTGTTTCAAAATCTGCATCAGCAGGTCGTTGGTTAAAGAGCTCGCCCCGAAACGAAACCAATCGGGCGAGAGCCATGCAGCTCCAAGTGTTTCTTTCACCAGAACGAGGTATTGCAGTGCCTCTTTGGCTTTTCGGATGCCCCCCGCAGGTTTCATGCCAACCATTTGTCCGGTATCGCGATAAAAATCGCGGATAGCCTCAAGCATCACGAGCGTTACCGGTTGTGTTGCGGCCGGCTTTATTTTTCCCGTTGATGTTTTTATAAAATCGGTGCCGGCATACATGGCAATATCACTTGCTTTTCGGACATTCTCGAGTGTTTCAAGTTCGCCGGTTTCCAGAATCACTTTCAGATGCGCTTTGCCGCACGCCTCTTTGACGGCAGAGATTTCATCAAACACATAGCTGTAATTTCCTTTTAAAAATTCTCCTCTCGAAATCACCATATCAATTTCATCAGCCCCTTGTTCCACGGCAAACTGTGTCTCATCCAGTTTGGCCTGAAGCGTTGCCATCCCACTGGGAAACGCGGTTGCCACACTGGCCACTTTGATGTCGGTACCCCGCAGGGCTTTTTTAGCTGTGGATACCATATTGGGATAAACACAAACTGCCGCAACGGTTGGGAGTTCTGGCATCTGAGCATACGGCTGACGCGCTTTCTGGCAGAGTTGAATCACTTTGCCGGGAGAATCTTTTCCTTCCAGTGTGGTGTGGTCAATCATGCTAAGGGCAAGTTTCAATCCCTGTATTTTCGACTCTTTTTTTATGCTCCGCTTGTTTAAACGAGTAACCCGTTCTACAACACCGATTTTGTCAATAGGAAACGTTTGCCTGAAGTCTGGTAACGTGCTTGTGCTCATTAAGATAATCTGTTTATTAAAAACAATTTTGTACAGTCCGAAGTTTTAAATGATGTTTGATCATTCGCATAAATGGCCTGATTTCATCCAACGAAAGGTAAGGATATTAGAAACCTGGTAAAAATTTTAGGATATTTTTGATGATTGAAAGTCTTCCATAATCGGTACCTTTCTGAATGGCTATTTTTCGGTGCGATTAGTGGTAGTAATGAATCGGCCTGTCAGAGTCGGCTGGTAAAACACGGTCAACTTCCGGAATTCCTGCGAATGATGGGCAGGAATTCATTTATCGGCAATTGTTAAACGCCTTCATCAATAACTAAAAATCATTATCCAATTATGGAGCAGAATATTGCACTGATTCAGTACAGTTGTTCGAAAAATCCCGCCGAAAACCGGGACAAAGCGGAACATTTTATTGAGAAGGCAGCAGGGCGTGGTACCGGAATAGTAGCACTTCAGGAACTTTTTGATACAACTTATTTCTGCCGGGAAGTTGATTCCCGGTTTTTTGAATGGGCTGTTTCGGTTCCCGGGCCGGTTACCGAACGGTTTTCTGCATTGGCAAAGAAGCTTGGTGTGGTTCTTTTGCTGCCGCTATTTGAGCGAAAGGCGGCAGGGGTCTATTTCAACACTCTGGTGGTTATTGAAAAAGATGGAACAATTGCCGGAATTTACCGAAAAATGCACATCCCCGACGATCCGGGCTTTTATGAAAAATATTATTTCACTCCGGGAGATCTCGGTTTTAAAGTGTTTGAAACCACAGCCGGTAAAATCGGTACGCTTATTTGCTGGGATCAATGGTTTCCCGAGGCTGCCAGGCTTGCTGCTTTAAAAGGAGCGGAGCTGTTGGTCTATCCAACGGCAATCGGAACCCTGCCTGATGAGAATGAAACCGAAAAATCAGGATTCATGGATGCCTGGAAAACCATTCAGCGAAGCCATGCCATTGCGAACGGTGTCTTTGTCGCAAGTATCAACAGAACAGGCAATGAAGGCGGATCCCGGTTTTGGGGGAATTCGTTTGTCTGCGGCCCGTTCGGTGAGATGATCGATGAAGCCGGTGAAAAAGAGGGAATTCTGACAGCCCAACTTGATTTCGGCCTCATCGAAAAACAGCGGCAAACCTGGCCATTCTTCCGCGACAGGCGGATTGATGCCTACAAAAATCTATTGAAAAGGTTTGAATAGAACCTTATAACCACGGAGGTACGGAAATTCAAAAATTTGTGTTTGACCGTGTCCCGTGTCAAACAAAATCAAATGACTGAAGGCAGTACAAAATTCCTGAAAACAATAAAGAAATTCCTTTTATGAAGCACATCGATAAACTGAAATTTTTGTAAGTTGTGCAACGGAGGATTTCATGATTTCAGACGATAAAAAAGAAGAAATACGGGCAGCGGCCGACATTGTTGAAGTGGTCGGAGATTACGTAAAACTCAAAAAATCGGGCAGCGGATTTACCGGGTTGTGCCCGTTTCACAACGAAAAAACTCCTTCGTTTCATGTAACGCCGCGGCTGGGTATCTACAAATGCTTTGGATGCGGAGAAAGCGGCGATGTGTTCAACTTTGTGATGGAAATGGAGGGAATCAGTTTCCCCGAATCACTGAAAACTCTCGCTGAGCGTTACGGAATCGACATTCCTGATGAACACGTGGAGGGAGAAGATGAACGCACCCGTCAGCGGGAAGGAATTTTCCACGCACTGAAATTTGCCGGACTTTTTTTCTACCGGCAGTTGCTGGAGTCGGACGATGCCGAAGCGGCCCGTTCCTATCTCGAAAAACGGGGATATGACCGAAAAATCTGGAGATCATTCGGGCTTGGTTACGCACCCCGGAACTCTGTACTCCTGAAAGAAGCAAAAAAAGAAGGGATCGGTGAGGAATACCTTGAAGGAGCCGATCTCATCAAACCGGGAAAACGGACTGACGATTTTTATGATACTTTTCGAGACCGCCTGATGTTTCCCATCTTCAATCCATCGGGCAAAGTGATTGCATTTGCCGGACGCATTTTAAATGAAGGCAAGAAAACCGCCAAGTACATCAACTCGGCGCAGACATCTGTTTATAACAAAAGCGAAGTGGTGTACGGTGTAAATTTTGCCAAAAACGAGATCAGAAAAGAGGAGGAGGTAATTTTAGTTGAGGGCTACACCGATGTGATTACCATGAATCAGCATGGTATCAAAAATGTGGTGGCTTCGAGCGGTACCTCTTTAACCTCCGGACAGATCAACATTCTGCAGCGCTACGGAAACCGGATTGTGATGATTTACGACGCCGACAGTGCCGGTCAGTCGGCCATGGAACGGGGCATGAATGTGGCTCTGGAAGAGGGGATGGATGTTCAGCTGATGGAACTGCCCGAGGGGGAAGATCCCGATTCTTTTGTCAAACAATTCGGTAAGGAGTCGTTCCTGGATTTTAAAAAGAAAAATGCTGAGGACTTTGTTACGTTCACTATTCACAAATCAGAAAAAGAGGGTAAAATGGAAGGACCGGCCGACCGTTCGGCCAGCATCAAAAAAATACTGGAGAGCATTGCGCTGATGCCCAACGAACTGGACCGACAATTTTACGTTCAGCATCTGCATCAAAAAACACAGATGTACCGAAAAGGCTCCGACCGGGAACTTTTCCAGCAGCTCGATCAGATTGTGAGCGAACGAAAACGAAGGGACAGATTTCGCAAAAAGAAAAAGTCGGGCCCGCAATTTGATCACCATCAGCCAGCCGATATCTCACAAATTCCGGGCCGCATGAATACCGGAGAGCTTAAAAAAACTGCCCCGCAAAAAAAACCTCATTACGAAAAAGAAATCATCCGCCTGATGTTGCAATATGGCGAAAAAATGAGGCAGTATATTGGCCATAATGTGGGGGAAGAACATTTTGAGGATGAAGAACTCCGGAATTTTTACAAAGATATTATCCGAAGGCATATCGAAGAAAAAGAGATTTCGGTTGACCATTATATGAACCGGGAAAAGCCATTTCCGGTTTTGGTGGGTGATGTGATGCTGGAGCGGTACAGCGTCAGTGAAAAATTGGCGAGAAGAACCGGCAGCGAATTCAAACGGGATAAAAACCCCATCAAAACGGCCAAATCAACCATGAAACCGTTGCGGCTCTACTACTGTGAACGACGAAGACGAGATATTACAGAACAGATAAAGCAGGCCGATGCTGATAAAAGAGAAAAGCTGGTTCAGCTACTGAGTAAACTTCAAAAAGAAATTAACCGAATTCATAAAACTTCTGCAGACGAGCTATTTGATGATCCGGTGTATGCCAAGAGTGATGAAACGATCGGACCGAAAATATTTGAGTATAAAATGAAAAATAAAAAAGAGAATTAAACGAGTATGAACAAAGATTTAAACGTTGCTAAAGAAGCTGCACGAGAGGGTGTGCGGGTGATCAATGAGTTTAAGAAGAACGGCATCAAAGTAAAACAGAAGGGTTTTCATGATTTGGTAACAGATGCCGATTTAGCCGCAGAAAAGGCTATTCTTGGGGTGATCAAAAAGTATTTTCCCAATGATGATATCCTCGCAGAAGAGTCGGCCGATTTTGATTCTATGACAAACAACCGAACCTGGATTGTAGATCCGATTGACGGCACCACCAATTTTGCCAACGATTTTCCGATCTACTGTGTGTCTGTGGCCATGTGGGACAATCGTGAACCCAAAGTTGGGGTTGTTATCGAAGTGAACCGGGTTGAGGAGTTCACTGCCGTTGCCGGAGAAGGGGCCTGGCTGAACGGAAAAAAAATAAAGGTTTCTGGTACTTCTAATCCTCATAATGGATTTGTAGCAACCGGATTTCCCTACAACGATTTGTCTCTGGTTGAACCATATCTGAAACTGTTTCGTATGCTGATGGAAGAACTGCAGGGAATCAGAAGGCCGGGAGCCGCTTCCTACGATCTCTGCTGTGTTGCCTGCGGACGTTTTGACGGATTTTACGAATACTCACTCCATATTTGGGATGTAGCTGCGGCCGCATTGATTATCCGGGAGGCCGGAGGGGTGGTTACGGACTGGAACGGTGGAGAGGGTTGGCCGTTTGGCCAGCGGATGATTGCGGGAAATGAACACATCCACAGATATTTACTGGAGAATATTCAGGAGCATATTCCTGAAATATCGCGGGAAAATGTAGGATGAAATTATTGAAATTTGCGTAAGTAGTTTTAAAAATTATTTCAGGAGAAATTATTGATGAATAAAATCGGCATTCGGCATGAAGACAAATACAAGCTTGAACGAAGAACCCCGCTGATTCCTGAGGACGTAAAAGAGTTGATTCAGAAACGTGGAATTTCAGTTGCTGTGGAACCATCCAAAAAAAGAATTTTTAATGACAGTGAATTTAAAAATTCCGGTGCTGAAATTGCAGGCAACCTGAGTGGCTGTGATGTAATTTTGGGTGTGAAAGAGATGCCTGAAATTTTTTTTGAGCCGGGCAAAGCGTATGTTTTCTTTTCGCATGTCATCAAGGGGCAGCCCTACAACATGGCAATGCTCAAGAACCTGATCAGTGCCGGCAGTACGTTGATTGACTACGAAAAAATTGAAGACGACCGGGGCAGACGGCTTATTTTCTTTGGTCGTTATGCAGGTCTTGCCGGGATGATCAATACGCTGTGGACGGTGGGACAGAGATATCAAAAACTGGGTACAGACAATCCATTTTCAAAACTAAAACAGGCGTACCGATACAGTTCGCTGGAGTCAGCCAAATCAGAGATCATCGGCATTGCAGAAGAGATCAAAAAAAATGGCCTGCCTGATGAAATGAAACCGTTAATAATTGCTGTAACGGGAGATGGCAATGTATCACAGGGAGCCCTGGACATTTTACAGCTTCTTGACGGGACCTCAATCACACCTCAACAGTTGAAAAACAATGATTTTTCGGCCGGTTCGTCGGTTATCGCGGTAAATATTTTGCCACAAGATTACCTTACCCACAAAGAAGGGCACGGATTTGATCTTTTTCATTACATAGAAAATCCGGGCATGTATGAATCAACAATTGAGGAGTTGCTGCCGCAAATCAATGTCTTTGTGAACGGAATTTATTGGGATGATCGCTATCCAAAACTGATCAAAAAATCGTGGCTGATGGAGCAGGCAAAATCAGATCAACTGAATTTGAAAGTTATTGGGGATATCACATGCGACGTTCACGGGTCAGTGGAATGTACCGAAACAGCAACAGATATAGAAGATCCGGTATTTATTTACAATCCCTTGGATGGTCAGCATCAAATGGGGTTTAATGGCGAAGGGGTTGCAGTAATGGCCGTGGATATTTTGCCCAGTGAATTGCCTCGTGAGTCGTCAGAACATTTTAGTGCTGCACTCAAACCGTTCATCAAGCCACTGGCAAATGCCGATTTTTCAGCCGATTTTGATGAACTGAACTTACCAGACGAATTGAAACGGGCTGTGATTGTTCACCGTGGAGAACTGACAGAAAATTTCAAATACCTGAAAGAATTCCTTCGGACGTCTGTAAAAAAGAAATAATTAAATTGAATGCAACAGAATCTTTATTTAGATTTATTCTAAATAATAAGCATTAATTCCCTTCAGAAAAAAACACATTTACATGACACGCATTATTTTCTCAATCTTTTTTGCATTTCTTTTTCTCTTATCCTGCACACAGCAAGATGCTGTTAATATCTATTCATCAAGACATTACGACACAGATTTGCAGCTTTATGATCTATTTACTGAACAAACGGGAATTCAGGTTAATCTGATAGAGGGGTCGAGCGATGAACTGATTGAAAGAATCCGGAATGAAGGGGTTAACAGTCCGGCTGATATTGTAATCACTGTTGACGCTGGAAGACTCTGGCGCGCTAAGGAA
The DNA here is from genome assembly GCA_007127745.1 of Balneolaceae bacterium. Classification (GTDB taxonomy): domain Bacteria; phylum Bacteroidota; class Rhodothermia; order Balneolales; family Balneolaceae; genus Rhodohalobacter. The sequence continues at coordinate 49,078 of SKYV01000020.1, read as the reverse complement.
GCCAATGTTTTACAGCCGTTTGAATCCGAAATTTTGACCAATACCATTGAGGAGGATATGATTGATCCCGAACGATATTGGGTTGGACTCTCACAACGGGTTCGGGCAATCATTTACAACCGGGAAACCGTTAATCCGGATGAGCTTCAGGGTTATTGGGAACTTGCCAATGATGAATGGGAAGGACGCCTTTGTGTGAGATCATCCAACAATATCTACAATCAATCGCTTGTGGCATCGCTGATAGAATCCCACGGCGAAGAAGCCACTGAAGATTGGGCAGCAAATCTGGTAAGCAATTTTGCACGTACTCCGCAAGGCGGAGATACCGACCAGATACGTGCAGTAGCAGCCGGTTTGTGTGATGTGGCTCTTGCCAATCATTACTACCTTGCGCGTTTAATCAATTCCAATTCAGAACAGGATCAGGAAGTTGCCTCAAGAGTTGATATTTATTTCCCTGCGCAAGAGTATGGCGGTGCTCATGTAAACATCAGCGGAGCAGGAGTCGCTGCAAATTCTCCAAACCGGGAGAATGCCATCCGGTTTTTAGAGTTTCTTGCCACAAAAGAAGCCCAGGAAATTTTTACTGTCGCCAATAATGAATTTCCGGTTTTGGAAGGGATTGAGTTATCCGAAGTACTGTATGATTTTGGCCGATATGACAGTGATAAAATGAATGTGGCCATGTACGGCGAAAACAACCCGCGTGCAATTCGTATGATGGACAGGGTTGGCTGGAGATAAACCGAACACAATCATTTTCAGCTCCTTCACTCTACGTCATCTGATATACTCCCGCAAGAGGACTATTTACATTTGTTGAGGTAACTTCAGGAGTAGGCTTTGCAGAGCACATCAGCCGGCTGGGTTTTCCGTTTTATACTTTTCATGAATAATGCGATATTGAAAATAAAACTGCAGATGGACCTGAAAATAACCCACCTACTTGTAAAAGATATTCGATTTCCAACCAGCCAGACTCTCGACGGGTCAGATGCCATGAATCCGGATCCGGACTACTCGGCGGCTTACGTAATACTGAAAACAGACTCAACACTCGAGGGGCATGGACTTACTTTCACTATTGGCCGCGGAAATGAAATTTGCGCACAGGCCATTAAATCGATGGAGTATTTGCTGGTCGGAAAATCTCTGGGCAGCCTCACGCAAGATATGGGTGCGTTCTGGCGAATGATGACGGGAGATAGCCAGCTCCGGTGGCTTGGACCCGAAAAAGGGGTGATCCACCTGGCAACTGGGGCCATTGTAAATGCGGTTTGGGATCTCTACGCCAAATCCGAAAAAAAACCACTCTGGAAACTTTTAGCAGATATGAGCCCCGAAGAGTTGGTGCGATGCGTGGATTTTTCCTACATCACGGATGCCATCACACCAGAAGAAGCTACCGAAATGCTGAAAATACTGGAACCATCCAAACAAGAGCGGATTGGTCGACTCAAACAGAACGGATATCCGGCATATACAACCTCAGCCGGCTGGCTTGGCTATTCTGATGAAAAAGTACGCCGATTGTGCAGAGAGGCAAAAAGCGAGGGATTCCGGCATCTGAAAATGAAAGTAGGTAGTAATCTGCAGGATGATGTGAGAAGAGCCCGCGTAATCCGGGATGAAATTGGTGAAGATATGACTCTGATGATGGACGCCAATCAAAAATGGGATGTGAATGAAGCCATCAAAAATATGAAATCGCTTGCAGAATTTAATCCCTGGTGGATTGAGGAGCCCACCAGCCCGGATGATATTCTCGGGCATGCAAAAATTGCCAAAGCCGTTGCCCCGATCAAAGTGGCAACCGGCGAGCATTGCCAGAACCGGGTCATTTTCAAACAGTTGATGCAAGCCGGGGCACTGGAAATTTGCCAGATCGATAGCTGCAGAGTGGGAGGGGTGAACGAAAATCTTGCCATTATGATGTTGGCCGCCAAATTTGGTATTCCGGTCTGTCCGCACGCCGGCGGGGTGGGGCTTTGCGAGTACGTACAACATCTGTCCATGATTGATTACATTGCAATCAGCGGCACGATGGAAAACCGGGTCATTGAGTATGTGGATCATCTGCACGAGCATTTTCTCGATCCGGTAGTCATCAATAAAGGAGCATACATGCCGCCGGAAATGCCGGGCTACAGCATCGAAATGAAAGAAGAATCACTGAGTGATTATGAATTTCCGGGAGGCCGCGTTTGGCAAACATTAAATACTGACTAACAAAAGAAAATTATGGAGTTAAAAAATAAAACAGCCATTTTAACGGGTGGAGCCAGTGGAATCGGTCTGGCCATCACAAAAGTTTTTGCCGAAAATGGTGCCAAAGTTCATGTTCTTGAAGTTAAAGACGACGTACAGATCGACCTCGAAGGAAAAATTGAGATTCATCAATGTGATGTTTCCGATCAAAAACAGGTTCAAGAAGTAATCGGAAAAATCACCCGGTCCGGACAGCTTGATATCCTGGTCAATAATGCTGGAATTGCCCACGTTGGAAATATCGAAAATACCTCTGAGGAAGACCTGGACAGGCTTTATCAAGTAAATGTAAAAGGAGTGTACAATTGTATGAAAGCATCCATCGAGGCACTGAAAAAAAGCCGCGGTGCGATTGTAAATATGGCGTCAATTGTTTCGCATGTTGGAATACCCGATCGATTTGCCTATTCGATGACCAAAGGCGCGGTTCTCACGATGACCTACTCCGTGGCCAAAGATTATATCGATGATGGAGTTCGCTGTAATTCCATCTCACCGGCCCGTGTACATACACCTTTTGTAGATGGTTTTCTTGCACAAAACTATCCCGGAGAAGAACAGGAAATGTTTGAAAAACTTTCTAAAACCCAGCCCATTGGCCGTATGGCCAAACCCGAAGAAGTGGCTAACCTTGCTCTCTATTTGTGTTCAGGGAAAGCCGGTTTTATTACGGGAACCGATTTTCCGATAGACGGCGGTTTTATTCATTTGAATAACTAAAAATTTTACCTTTACATTTACATGAACAAGACTTCCGAAATCTTCCTGGGATTTGCAAAAACCTATATCCTTACTTGAGGATTATGTTTTGATTAGGAATATGAAAGACTTCGGAAGTCTTTAAATTAATATCAGTTACAAGCAATATTAAAAATCTAACTAACAATGAAATTATTCAGATATGGTAAACCGGGGAAAGAAAAACCTGGTATGGAGTGGGAAGGTGGAAAGTACAGTGTCAGCCATCTCTTTGAAGATTTTGACGAATCATTTTTTGAAAATAACGGCATTGAAAAACTGAAATCCGATTTTAATCCTGAACAAGCATTTGTGGTTGATGACGATGAACGAATCGGTCCGGCTGTTTCAAAGCCGGGAAAAATTATATGCATCGGATTGAATTATCAAAAACATGCTGAAGAGAGCGGAATGGGAATTCCGGAAGAGCCGGTCATTTTTTTCAAAGCATCTTCATCACTCAGCGGACCGTTTGATCCGGTCATCATCCCGAAAGACAGTAAAAAAACCGACTGGGAAGTTGAACTTGCAGTTGTCATTGGAAAGCGGGCAAATTATGTGAGCGAAGCTAAAGCGATGGATTATGTAGCCGGGTATGCCATTCACAACGATGTGAGCGAGCGGGAATTTCAGCTCGAACGCGGCGGTCAGTGGGTAAAAGGAAAAAGCTGTGATACGTTTGCGCCGCTGGGGCCGTGGCTGGTTACAAAAGATGAAGTACCTGATCCGCACAACTTGCGATTATGGCTGAAGTTAAATGGTGAAATGCTCCAGGATGGAAACACGAGTGACTTTATTTTTAACATCCCTCAGGTGATCAGTTATCTCTCTCGGTTTATGAGCCTGATGCCGGGCGATGTAATCTCAACAGGAACACCCGAAGGTGTCGGCCTCGGATTTGATCCGCCCAGATACCTCAAACCGGGTGATGTAATGGAACTCGGAATTGAAGGATTAGGCGAATCGAAGCAGGAAGCCGTTGCTTATCAGCATAAAAAGTAAATCTGTTTACCGGAGTTTATGAAGATCGATGCACACCAACATTTTTGGCAGTTTGATCCCGTACGTGACGCCTGGATTGACGATACCATGCAGGTTTTACAAAACGATTTTATGCCGAATGACCTGAAACCCCTGCTGGAGAGTTCAGGTTTTGATGGCTGTGTGATTGTGCAGGCAGATCAGTCGGAAGATGAAACCCGATTTCTGCTGAACCTTGCCGATCAGCACGATTTCATTAAAGGTGTGGTAGGATGGATTGATTTTACAGCACCGGATCTTGATGAACGGCTGGACGCTTTTTCAAATCATCCCAAATTGAAGGGATTCCGCCACATCATTCAGGCCGAGCCTGATGGATTTATGACTAATAAGAGATTTCTTGAAGGTGTGAAAAAACTTCTGAAAACCCGGTTCACTTATGATATTCTTGTAGTTGAACGTCAGCTTGAGGAGTGCATCAAATTTGTTCAATCTCTGCCGGACATCAATCTGGTGATCGATCATCTTGCCAAACCCGACATCAAAAACAAATCGTTTGATGATTGGGCTGTTGGAATGAAGAAGCTGGCAGAATTTCCAAACGTTCACGTAAAACTATCCGGAATGGTAACCGAAGCCGATCGGGAAAATTGGAAGAAGGTTGATTTCACTCCATATCTCGATACCTGCCTTGAACTTTTTGGTGCAGACAGGCTGATGATCGGCTCGGACTGGCCGGTTTGTCTGCTTGCCGCAGAGTATGAGGAAGTAATCGGCTTAGTTGAAGAATTTGCTGATGGGCTGAGTCAAACCGAATATGATGCAATTATGGGAAAGACTGCAAAAAAATTCTATAACCTGGATTAAATTATGATACTGGCGCAAGCGTCCGCTTGTGCCTTTGGTGTTATCCGTCTGACCGCTTAAAGCAGTCTGACGGGTATTCCCTTGAAACACAACTCTGGCAGGAACTCCTCCCGATTCTCATCGGGATACGTACTCTGCCAGGTTGTTTGGTACAACATTATTTAAATTGAGAAACAATTATGGATCTGCATCTGAAGAATAAAGTTTTTATCGTAACCGGAGGAGCAAAAGGAATCGGTGAGGCAATTGTGCTGGAATTGGCAAACGAAGGGGCCATTCCCGTCATTCTCGGGCGATCAAAAAAAGAGAGCCTGGATTTGGAAAAGAAAATTAAGGATGAAGGCGGGAATTGTCTGAACATTATCGCTGATTTGTCGGAAGCATCGGTGTGCGAAAAGGCGGTCCAGCAAACAGTGGATGCCTTCGGTGAAATTCACGGGGTGGTAAACAATGCAGGTGTGAATGATGGTGCCGGACTCGAAGAAGGAACCCCCGAACGGTTCAGAAAATCGGTAGATACCAATTTGATGCATTATTATGACCTTGTGTATTTCGCCCTTCCGCATCTCAAAGAATCGAAAGGAGCTATCGTGAATATCAGTTCTAAAACAGCGCTGACCGGTCAGGGGGGCACCTCCGGTTATGCAGCCAGTAAAGGGGCGCAACTGGCACTCACCCGCGAGTGGGCCGTGGAACTTGCAAAATATGAGATACGTGTGAACGCAATTGTCCCGGCCGAAGTGATGACGCCGCAATACCGGCGATGGATCGACTCTTTCGATGACTCTGAGCGAAGCCTTGCTGAAATTGAGAGCCGTATTCCTCTTGGAAAACGTATGACAACTTCGGAAGAAATTGCTGCTACCACGGTATTTCTCCTCAGCAAACGAAGTGCTCATACTACGGGGCAATGGTTCGTTATAGATGGCGGTTATGTGCATTTAGACAGGGCTTATAACGAATAGAAATAATAATTTTGAGTAAAATTAACAGTAAATATTTCCGATAAAAACTACCCGATTTATGTGGACATATTGATTAAAAAGGAAACAACCCCAATTTTCATCAATTCATAACTAACTGCTCATGAACACACCGGTTGTCGAAAAAAAATACCTGATTCCGTTTATTCTGGTTACCAGTATGTTTTTCTTGTGGGGATTGGCCAATAACATGACAGACACCCTGCTGGCGGCCTTCAGGCGTATCATGAGCATGAGTGATTTTCAAACATCGCTCATTCAGGTTGCCTTTTACGGTTCTTACTTTTGCCTTGCTCTTCCTGCCGCACTTTTTATTAGAAAATTCAGTTACAAATCGGGGCTGTTGCTGGGTCTGGGTTTTTTCATTACCGGTGCTCTTTTATTTTATCCCGCCAGCCAAACGATGGTTTACGGTCACTTTCTGGCTGCTCTTTTTATTCTTGCCGGTGGTTTGTCTGTACTTGAAACTACGGCCAATCCATACATTTTGGCCATGGGCTCAGAAAAAACCAGTGTTCAGCGGCTTAACCTTGCACAGGCATTTAATCCAATCGGTTCCATTACCGGAGTGCTTTTGAGCCAGTTTTTTATTCTCAGCCATTTGAATATTGCCGATGCAACCGTGCGGGCAGGCCTGAGTCCCGACGAACTGCAGATGATTCAGCAACAGGAACTGAATGCTGTGATGGGACCGTATGTAGGCGTTGCTTTAATATTGGCTGTCGTCTGGATCACTATCGCCGTGATGAAAATGCCGGCTGCTTCTTCAACAAATGAAAGCATTAACCTGAAAGCGACCTTCCAAAAGCTGCTCGGCAATTCCAATTATAAATGGGGAGTTGTGGCCCAGTTTTTTTATGTGGGTGCGCAAATCGGTGTTTGGTCTTACACCATCCGGTACATCATGGTGGAACTGGATTTAAATGAAAGCGGTGCAGCTAACTACTATTTGGCAGCTCTTATTTTGTTTACCATTGCCAGATTTGTGTTTACCGGTTTACTGAAAAAATACCGTGGGTCAGTTTTGTTGATTTACAGCTCATTTACAGCCGTATTGTTGTTGTTTTTTGTGATCTTTGCCGGAGGATTCATCGGTGCATTTGCTCTGGTAGGTATTTCAGGTTGCATGTCTTTAATGTTTCCGACAATATTCGGCCTGGCCTCTGAAGGACTTGGAAAAGATCGTAAAGTTGCCGGATCAGGATTGATTATGGCAATTCTCGGTGGGGCTGCTTTAACTGCAATACAAGGGCAGGTATCCGATCTCACACAAAGCATTCACCTCTCATTTTTTGTGCCAATGGCATGTTTCCTTGTTGTTGCTTCATACGGATATACGAATCTCAAACAGAACGAACAATGAAACGATACTGCTTCGCACTTGATCTGAAAGACGATCCGAAACTGATTCAAAAGTACATCGAATATCATCAGAAGGTTTGGCCTGAAGTGTTAAAAAGCATCAGGGATTCCGGTATCATTGAGATGGAAATTTATAATGTTGAAACCCGTCTTTTCATGATTATGGAAACGAGCAATGATTTTGATCCTGACGCAAAAGCAGAAGCTGACCGAAATAATCCGAAAGTGCAGGAGTGGGAAGCTTTGATGGACAAATACCAGCAGCACCTGCCATTCTCAAAACAGGGCCAAAAATGGGTTCCGATGAAAAAAATATTTTCTTTAGAAGAGCAGATATCTGAGTAGGTTTTAAGAATAAGGATAGCGCAAACGTCTCGTTTGTGCTCTTGATATAAAAGCAAAAACTACTCTTTCTGCTTCCTGGTTTTTGCAATCGACTTGCTGAGGATGAATACCGGAACCAATCCAACCAGAATAATGGCCAATGCCGCTCCGGACGATTCAGCAAGCCGTTCATCTGAGGCAAGTCGGTAAACCTGAACAGCCAGAGTATCGAAGTTAAAAGGCCTCACGATAATTGTGGCCGGCAGCTCTTTAATCACATCCACGATTACAAGCATGATGGCGGCAAACAGGCTCCCGGACATCATCGGCATGTGAATTTTTCCCAGAATTTTACCAAAACTGTAGCCCATTCCTTCGGCAGCCTCATCCATCTGGGGGGTGATTTTGCCAAGGCTGGCTTCAACAGTTGTAAAAGCAACAGCGAGAAAACGGACCACATAAGCAAAAATTAAAGCAAAAATGGTACCACTCAGAATCAGGCCGGTTGAAATTCCAAAACTCTCACGAAACCAGCTATCAAGCATATTATCAGCCCACCCAAAGGGAATAAGAATTCCGACTGCAATCACAGAACCGGGTATGGCATAGCCCATTGATCCAATTCGGGTTGACGCCTTTGTAAAAAAGTTGGGACTTAACCGAACTCCGTAGGCCATAACAAGAGCCACAGCAAGTGCCACAAATCCGGCTATGATTGCTACAAGAATTGTATTCAGGCTGTATTGCAGAAACCGTGTATCCACGGCGGCATCAAAATTGGCAATCATCATATCAAACAAAATAGCAGCAGGCAATATAAAGCCAATCAGCACCGGAATGGAACAAAAAATGGTACTTGCCCACGCTTTCCAGCCGGTAAGTTCGTACACAAAAAGATGTTTATATCTGCCGGTTGATTGCTGCTTTACATTCATCCGGCTTCGGCTCCACCGTTCAAGAAGAATCAGGAACAGGATAAAAATCATTAAAAATCCGGATAGTTGAGCCGCAGCCACACGTTCACCCAATCCAAACCAGGTACGGTAAATACCGGTGGTGAATGTCTGAACCCCGAAGTAATCTACCGTTCCAAAATCATTCAGGGTTTCCATCAGGGCCAGTGCCATTCCGGCAGCTATGGAAGGCCGTGCGAGTGGGAGTGCAATTTTGTAAAAGCTTTCCAGGGGAGTTGCTCCAAGGCTTCTGCTTGCCTCAAGCAGCGATGCCGATTGCTCCAGAAAAGCAGCCCGTGTGAGCAGGTAAACGTATGGAAAGAAGACGAATGACATCATTAAAATGGCACCGCCAAGGGATCGAACATTTGGGAACCAGTAATCACCAAATTCCCATCCCATAAAATCGCGGAGCATGGTTTGAACGGGTCCGGTAAAAGCCAGGAAGTCGGTGTACGTATAGGCCATCAGATAGGCGGGAACGGCCATCGGTAAAATGAGCAACCAGTTGAACCATTTACTACCTGGAAACCTGCACATGGTAACCAGCCAGGCAGAACCTACGCCCAAAATAAAAACGCCGGTTCCTACACCAAGCATCAGCCAGATGGAGTTTTTTACATAATCGGGCAGAACAGTGGAGGCGAGGTGTTGCCAGACATCTCCGCTGGGCATAAAAATATTTGCCGCTACAGTTAATATCGGAATACTGACCAACAGCGCTATTGTGAGAGTCAGAACATTCCACAAACCCGAACCAGCCTTATGGGTTTTGGAAGAACCCCGAAAAATGCTGTCTTTTGTTTTTTCAAACAGATTGCGAATCATATGTTTGAACGGCTATCTGATAATTTTTCGGTACAAAGGCACATTATATCAGAAACCACCAGATTTTTATTGAACGTAAAATTCGACATCTAATTAATACTTGAATTTCCAGTCAGATTTTTTGATTCCAAATTCTTTTTTCAATACTGCATTGGCAGCATGGAAACCACACATACCGTGAACACCACCACCCGGCGGGGTAGAAGACGAACAAATATAAATCCCTTTTGCCGGAGTTTTGTATGGATTTATGATGTTGGTTGGTCTTTTAAAAAGTTGACCCAGATTTTGCTTGCCTCCGTTAATATCTCCCCCAATGTAGTTGGCGTTGTATTGCAGAAAATCTGCCGTATTCATCGTTGATTTTTCATCAATAATATCTTTAAAACCGGGAGCAAAACGCTCAATCTGATTTTCGATGGCTTCTGTCATATCTGTAACAGAACCGTTAGGAACATGGCAGTAGGCCCAGAGTGTATGTTTGTCATCCGGAGTTCTGGTCGAATCAAACAGACTTTGCTGTGCCACCAAAACAAACGGGCGATCAGGATGATGCCCCTGATTGGTTCTGTTTTCCGCTTCAGCAATTTCATTAAAAGTACCGCCGAGGTGAACGGTTCCCGCACGCCTGCACTCATAATCCCGCCAGGGGACAGGCTCTTTCAAAATATAATCTATTTTAAAGGCGCCCGGTCCGTATCGAAATTTGTTTAGTTTACGCCGATATTCGAGCGGGAAATCTCCGGCCACAATACGCAATATTTGAAGCGGAGTTAAATCAAATAAAACCGCTTTGGTTTTTGGTAGTTGCTGTACACGTTTGATTTCGCAACCGGTCTCAATTGTTCCGCCCAGCGATTTAAAATACCGGGCCATTGCATCAGCCAGTGACTGAGAACCGCCTTTGGGCATTGGCCAGCCGCCGGTGTGTGCCGTTCCCCAAAAGACAAGGCCTATTGCTGTGGTAGACCAATAATCGAGCGGAAGCATACTGTGGGCAACCATTCCTGCAAAGAGCGCTTTTGTTCGTTCCAGTTTAAATCTGGTTTGAAACATTGAGGCAGGCTGCAGTGCCTTCAGCCCAAAAGATGCCATTTGCATCGGATTATCGGGATATCGCAGCGGACCTAAAAAATCACGGGTTAATTCATCCCAATTTTCCAAAAGCGGTTTAACAATTTCTTTGTATTGATTACCGTCACTTTCCAGATGGAAAGTCATTTCTTCCAGATCACTGTATTGAATGATGGTGTTTTCACCATCAAGCGGATGAGCGGCAGGGTGGATGGGATGGACCCACTGAAGTCCGTGTTTATCCAGAGGCAGTTGTTTCAGAAATGGCGACGATGCTGCTACTGGATGGATAGCTGAACAGATATCGTGTTTGAACCCGGTTTTCATCAATTCCGAGGTTCGCATTCCACCGCCAATGGTATCGGCCGCCTCAAAAATTTTTACACTCAATCCTTCCAAAGCAAGACGAATTCCTGCAGCGAGTCCGTTGGGACCGGATCCCACAATCACCGCATCATATGTTGAGGCTTGATTTGTAACTGCCAAAAGTTGCTATTTTTATTTAGAAAGAATAAAGGTAAGCAAACCCGCATCAAACATGAAGCTGATATGGCGACTTATCATTCGAAATTTTCACTTTATACAAAACAAAAAAGAGCAGTATTAAACTGAGAATAGTTCCAGTATTGATTAATTTTAAGTTGAAAAAGCTACAAATAGCCATCAAACCACCAGATGAAATTATCTAAATCATATTTACGCATCCTTTTTAAAGACGAGAACCGAGCCCACAAAATTGTCGTTTGGTTTCTGCTTGTAATTATGATGATCGAGTGGATTTTTCTGCTTTTTGACGGTGAGTGGCTTTCGCTTTTTTTGGTTACACTGATTATTTCTGTACTGTTTGCACCGGTAATATTTAAAAAAAGGATTGATGTTGAACTACCGGCCGAACTCCATTTATTAGGAGTCATTTTTGCATTTGCCGCTCTCTACCTGGGAGAAATTCAGCAGTTTTACGAGCGTATCTGGTGGTGGGATATTGCCCTTCACACTACGGCAGGGCTTATGATGGGAATTCTTGGCTTTCTGCTTGTTTACATTTTAAACGAAACATCCAGGGTAGATGTAAGAATGAAACCGGGTTTTATTGCCTTTTTTGCTTTTACATTTGCGGTTACTATTGGCACATTCTGGGAAATATTTGAGTACAGTATGGATCAGCTTTTTGGGTTAAATATGCAAAAACCGATGTGGGATGATCCATCAGGCCTGACCGATACGATGTGGGATATGATTGTGAATGCCATCGGGGCATTCGTGGTGAGTATTTCGGGATACTGGTATCTGAAGAAAGGCAAAGGGTTTTTCATAAAATCGATGATTCAGAAATTCATAAAAAAAAATCCATCCTTATTTAAAGAGTAGATCCACAGAAAAATCTGGTAAAATTTAATTAATTCGACCATGGCCAAGCCATTACCATTTATTCCATTATATTATTTTGAATAAATTATCCACTAACCGAAACTTCTAAACAAATGAAATATATCCTCGTTCTGCTGATCTCATTTATCTCATATTCTGCTATTGCACAAACAGAATCCGTTCACCATTCTCCGCCACTTACAACTGATCTTCCCGCAAATACCGGAATGTCTGACGAGCGGTTGCAGCGGATTGATGAAATGCTCATAAATGCAATCAATGAGGACCAAATACCCGGTGCTGTAGCTCTTGTTGCCCGAGACGGAAAAATTATTTATCACAATGCATTTGGAATGGCCGACAATCAAGGCGGAAGGGAGCTGCAGAAAGATGATATTTTCCGAATTGCCTCTCAAACTAAGGCAATTACTTCCACGGCAGTTATGATGCTCTGGGAGGAAGGCAAATTCAGGCTCGATGATCCCATTTCAAAATATCTGCCCGAATTTGCAGAGGCACAGGTTTTGGATACCTTCAATGCAGAAGATACTACTTATACAACCATTTCGGCCGATAATCCGATTACCATTCGGCATTTACTCACACATACATCCGGCATAGGCTACGGAATTATTGACGGAGATGAACGCTTTCGCAAGATCTATCAAAAAGCCGGCATTGTTGATTTGTTTACTACAGAAGATCTTACTATTGAAGAGAATGTAAAAAGGCTGGCAGTACTTCCCCTGCATCACAATCCGGGAGAACGGTTTACCTATAGTGAGGGAGTAGATGTTCTGGGTTATTTTGTTGAAGTGATGTCCGGCATGCCGCTGGATGAATTTTTTCGAACAAGGATTTTTGAACCGCTCGGTATGGAGGATACATGGTTTTATTTAACGGGAACCAAACATCACAGGCTTGTACCGGTTCAGCAGAAAACAGACGGAGAGTGGGTGTATTATTCATCAGAATATTACGATGCTGAATACCCCCGCAGCGGTGCAAAAACTTACTTTTCCGGAGGTGCCGGTCTTTCTGGTTCAGCCACTGATTACGCAACATTTTTGCAGATGTATCTGAATAACGGCGAATTAAATGGTATTCGATTGCTAAGCAGAACTACCATCAACTTTATGATGCAAAATCAAATCGGGGATCTGCTCGGCGATCCCGGCAGAGATCACGGTCTGGCTTTTGGGGTCTTAAACCAAAAAGGTGAAAGCTCAGGCGGACAGGGCAGTGCAGGGACATTCGATTGGGGCGGGTATTTTAATACGCTCTATTTTGCTGATCCGAATGAACAGGTTATCGGAATTTTGCTAAAACAAACCCGTGGAAATTCTGATGATGATACATCATGGAAGTTTCGTCATCTTGTATTTCAGGCTATTGATGATTGATTTTCTTTTATCACAAAAATTTCAAGGTCATTGAACATCAGCTAATACATTAAACAGTAAAACAGACAGATTCATCATTACATTCTTTAATTACTTTATTATCTTTATAAGCTGTTAACAGAGGAACTTTAAAATATAGAATGTCCACAATATCCAATGACAAGTATGAGGCGGTGATTGGCCTCGAAGTACATGCCCAGCTACTTACTCAAACAAAAGCCTTTGCGGCAGTTTCTCCGGCATACGGCGGCGCACCCAATACACAAATAACACCACTGTGTCTTGGCCACCCGGGCACACTTCCTGTATTGAACGAAAATCTGGTTCGATATACGTTGAAGATGGGCTTGGCAACAAACTGCAGTATTGCGGAAAAGTCGATCTTTGCCAGAAAAAATTACTTCTATCCCGATCTGCCAAAAGGTTATCAGATTTCTCAATATGAAACCCCGATTTGCTTCGACGGGGAAATAGAAATTGAACTGGACGACTACACGAAAACTATCGGTATCACCAGAATCCACATGGAAGAGGATGCCGGTAAATCCATTCACGACCAGGACCCGTATCACACACTGGTTGATTTGAACCGTGCCGGTACACCACTCATTGAAATTGTTTCGGAGCCGGATTTACGAACACCGCAGGAAGCATATGCTTACCTAAAAAAAATCCGTCAAATTGTACAATATCTTGAAGTATGTGACGGTAACATGGAAGAAGGCAGCCTTCGGTGCGATGCCAACGTCTCGATCCGGAAACGCGGAGTTGAAACACTTGGAACCCGAACCGAGCTGAAGAATATGAACTCGTTCAGAAACGTTGAACGAGCGCTTACGTTTGAGATTGAGCGACAGATTGAACTGGTTGAATCGGGAGGCGAAGTGGTTCAGCAAACATTGTTGTGGGATCCCTCCAAACTGGTGACCCGCCAGATGCGGACCAAAGAAGAGGCACACGATTACAGATACTTCCCTGAGCCGGATTTGCCCCCGGTGATTGTCAGCGATGAGCTGCGTGATGAAATTAAATCGGAACTGCCCGAACTTCCGCACGTACGCCTTGAACGATTCGTAAACGAACTCGGACTGAACCGTGATGAAGCTACGATTTTGACTGAAGACAGGATGCTTGCTGATTTTTACGAAGAAGCACTCTCAAAACTGAACGAGCCAAATGCCATTGCAAACCTGATACTGACGGAAGTGCTGAGAGTGCTCAACAATCAAAGCATCTCCATAGAAGAATTTTCAGTAACTACAGATCAAATAACAGAATTGATTTCTCTGAAACTGGAAGACAAAATCAACTCATCAGCAATGCAGACCATTTTTAATGAAATGCTCAGCAGTGATGAAGCTCCGGCAAAACTGGCTGAAAACCTGAATCTGATTCAGGTTTCCGACAGTGGGTTTGTTGAGCCAATTATTGAAGAAGTGATTCGTTCCAATCCTGATGAAGTGGCCCGATACAAAGAGGGAAAAAAAGCACTCATTGGCTTTTTTATCGGGCAGGTAATGAAAAAATCGAAGGGAAAAGCCAATCCGAAACAGGTTCGGGAAATTATATCATCTAAACTTGATGCCGAATAAAGGGGTATTTCAAAATTATTGCACACTGCATGAACATTAAATCATTCATTCTTTTATTGGTATCTTCGCTAATACTCTTTTCTTGTGCAAGGGAAGAAGAAGATGTGGCGAAATCGACATACATTAGCGGCAACATTTCTGTTGACGAACAGATTGATGCAAGCGGGGATAACAGTGGAATACAGCTGATAAGCACCCTGCAAAATGATGCCGGCCAGACTGATACACTCTTTATCGCTCAAACCGACAGTTCCGGTTTTTTTGAGGGAACTGCCCGGTTTCATGAGAAAGATATGTATCCATTCATCGTAACCAGAAGCCGAAACACATTTGGTTACATCAATTTAATTCTGGCTAAAGACGATTCTGTTTACATTGAAGGAAGAATTCCCAACCTGGTTGAGAATATTGAAATTAGCTCATACGAAAATGATATTTATCAAACATTTGACCGGGTAGATCGAAGTTTTTCACGAGTGGCAAGTTTTATCAATGCCGGAGGATTATCAGCAGACAGTATTCAGGCCGAACTTGAGAAATGGAGTGACATTTACTGGGAAATTTTTGAAGATAATCCCGACACATATGCATCAAAAATAGCAGGAGAGAGTGCATTTTCGATTTTAAGAGGCTGGAACGACTCATTAATGGTAGAACGGGCAAATATCGTTCTGGATCAATACAACTCTCTTCTGCCGGGAACACGAACTACTCTGCTGGAATATTATGCCGAAACAGAGGGGCTCGACCGGGCTTTGGCATTTTTAAATGAATTAAAAGAAAAAACGGAATCGAGATCTGAATTGATGGATCTGGAAATGCACACCATCGAGCTGCTGTACGACAGTTCACGAACCAATGATGCCAATCAGCTACTTCAGCAGTTCCGGGCCGCTTATTCCGACAATGAACAGGTAATCGACTGGGCAGAAAATATCAGCTATGATCTTGAGTTTTTGGCGCCCGGAGCTCCATTTCCTTCTATTGGTTTTCGAACCACTGCCGGAGATTCGATGAACACCGATGAACTTGCAGGCCGTCCATTTTTAATTGAAATAACCCGGCTCGATAACCGGCTCTATCAGCAGCAGTTTGACAGAACTGTGGCGATTTATCAGATTTACAGAAATTTTGATCTGGAAATTATTACCATACCGATAGCAACAACACCAGTGACTCTCGAAGCATTTTTCGAAGAAAGAAGCCGGTTGTGGCATGTTGCCCACCCAAACACTTTCAATGCAGATGAAATTATTGATATTTTAAACGTAAACCGTGTACCTACCCGGTTTTTGATCAACAAAGACGGGAATATCATCAGAAGGTACATTGGAAATGAATATGATGATGTAGTCAGGGGACTACAGCAAATAACAACAATTAATGAATAAAAAATTATGAGAACTTTTTTAATAGCAGGAAACTGGAAAATGAATGCCGGACCAACCGAAGCCGGTGAATTGGCCAATGAAATGGCCGGAATATGGAAGGGAAAATCTTTTACATCGGAGGCATTAATTTGCCCGCCGTTTGTATCCATAGCAGCAGTGAACAACGAATTTGAGGGAACTCAGTTTAAAGTTGGAGCACAAAATGTGCATACCGAAGACAACGGAGCCTACACCGGAGAAATCAGCACATCCATGCTGAAAGATGCTAACTGCGACTATGTGATTGTTGGCCATTCAGAGCGCCGGGAATATTTTCATGAAACCAGTGAATTGGTAGCACAAAAAGCCAAAAAAGTGATTGATGACGGCCTGAAAGCCATTGTTTGTGTAGGCGAGGTGCTTGAAGAAAGAAAATCCGGAAAACACAAAGATGTAGTAAAAGAGCAGGTGAATGCCGTTCTTGATCTGTTGGAAGGTGATGTTTCAGATCAGTTCGTCATCGCTTATGAGCCGGTATGGGCTATCGGAACCGGTGAAACAGCAAGCCCGGAACAGGCCCAGGAAATGCACCAGTACATCCGAAGTCTTCTCTCAGAAAAATTGGGTGATGAAGTGAGTCAAAAAATCAGAATTTTATACGGCGGCAGTATGAAACCGGCAAATGCTGAAGAATTGCTTACTCAAACTGATGTTGACGGCGGACTGATTGGCGGTGCAAGCCTAAAGGCAGACAGTTTCAGCCAGATTATTGAGATCTCGGAATCAATTTAAAAATTCATGGATAAATACAATGTATTGTTAATTGGCGGTGGTGGAAGGGAACACTCCATTGCCTGGAAGCTGGGGCAGTCCGATAAACTCGGGAAACTTTACACTGCTCCCGGCAATCCGGGTACTGCTCAATTCGGAGAAAATGTATCACTTGATGTTCAGAAGTTTGAAGATATTTCAGACTTTGTAAAAGAAAAAAAAGTGGAACTGGTCATAATTGGTCCCGAAGCTCCGCTGGTTGCAGGCCTTACCGATTATCTTGAAGAAAAGGATATTCCGGTATTCGGGCCCCAGAAATCAGCCGCCATGCTCGAAGGCAGTAAAGAATTTGCCAAAGAATTTATGACAAGGCATAATATTCCGACTGCTGATTTTGCTGTTTTTGACACATATGACTTTGACGATGCATTGAAATTTATTCAAACCAAAGACACTTACCCAATTGTCCTGAAAGCGGACGGACTTGCGGGGGGGAAAGGCGTTTTTATTTGCGACAATGAAGACGAAGTAAAAGAGCGGCTTCTTTATATTAAAAAGGACAGTACACTGTCTGAGGCTGCTCAGCGCCTTGTCGTTGAAGAGTTTTTAGAAGGCGAGGAAGCTTCGGTTTTTGTGATATCAGACGGCCACACGTCCCACATAATTCATAATGCCCAGGATCATAAACGAATTGGAGATGGCGACACCGGTTTGAATACCGGGGGTATGGGAGCCTATTCACCCGCACCCGTTTTATCCAGTGAAATCCTTGAACAGGTTAAGGACGAGATCATTGAGCCCACAATTACAGGAATGCAGCTCGAAGAAAAAGCCTATTTTGGCATTCTATATGTTGGATTGATGATTACCGAAAACGGCCCAAAAGTAGTGGAATACAACTGCCGTTTTGGTGATCCTGAATGTCAGGTAATATTGCCTTCTCTTGAAAATGATCTGCTTGATCTGATTATTGCCGCCACTGAGCAGCGCCTCGATGAAAAATCCATTCAGCTGGACAATCAGTACCGTTGCTGTGTGGTATTGACCAGTGAGGGTTATCCCGGTAAATATGATAAAGGCAAAAATATCACCGGGCTGGATAATACTGCTGAAAATGCCATCATATTCCACGCAGGTACTTCAGAAAAAGATGGAAATATTTTAACAAATGGTGGAAGAGTTTTGAATGTAGTGGGCTCAGGTAATACGTTAAAAGAGGCCATCGATCACACCTATGCCAATGTTGAAAAGATCCATTTTGATGGCTGTTACTATCGAAAGGATATTGGTGCAAAAGGCCTGAAACGAATTCAATCCTGATCCGGCCAAAATTCTCAATTTTCTGAATCTGAAAAAATCAAACCACTGATTTTCTTCTGAATTTCAGAATTTATTTATGAAATGGACATGATCTCTCACGAATTTATTTTCAATGAAAAGCTTTCGTTCGAAGAGAGATGTAACAGGGTTTTTCGTTATCAGGCGAAAAATAATTCGGTTCTAAAAACCTTCTTTGAGGTCTATGGACTAAGTTCTGAGTCCGAATTGAATCCGGCAGAAATACCACTTTTGCCAATTCGTGCTTTTAAGGAAAAATCACTTCTTTGTGGGGGACTTAAGCCAAAGCTTGTTTTTAAAAGCAGTGGTACGTCCGGGATGGAGCGCAGTACTCATCCTATTGCAAATCCCGATATATATAAAACATCGATTAAAACGGAATTTTACCGGCATTTTCCGCCAGATTATTACGCTCTTGCTTGCTATATGCCGGGTTATCGGGATAATCCTGACTCATCACTCATCTGGATGGCAAAGCATCTCATAGATGATAATACTGACGGGCTCAATACCTTTTTACCTGAAGAACCAAATGAATTTGAGGCCTGGAAAGAACGGGCGGAAAAAAAGGGTAAAAAAATTCTTTTGTTCGGTGCTGCATTCGGCTTGATGGATTTAGCCGAAGATCAACGATATCATTTTCCTGAAAACACTGATATCCTGGAAACCGGCGGCATGAAAACGTACCGCCGGGAGATGACAAAATCTGAATTACGGGGTAGTCTGTCTGAGGGATTTGGAATTAAATCAGAAAAGATTCACTCAGAATATGGAATGTGTGAGTTATTGAGCCAGATGTATGCTCTCTCCGGAAAGTGGTTCACCTCACCACATTGGGTTCACGTTTCCGTTCGACATGCTGATCAGCCCGCAAAACTGTGCAGCCCCGGAGAGGAGGGGAAAATCGGCATTATTGACTTGGCCAATCTGCACTCGTGCTCGTTTATATTGACGGAAGACAGAGGTGTGATGAATCAATCCGGAGAATTCAAGGTTTTGGGGCGGTGGCATCCGGAAAATCGTCGGGGTTGCAACTTTTTGATTGATCAGGAGATGTAAATGGTCAGTCTTGAAAATCATATCAAACGGGTTTCAGATGCTATTGAACATTGGCTGAGGCCGGATAATTACCTTCTCAAAGAGGCCATCGACAGAACAGTTAACGAGGGACTGTTCAGCTTTCCGGATTTGAAACATCGCATTCTTACTTTGAAAAAATCTTTAAGAAAGAACCATCTGGAAAGGTGGGCGCGTATTTCAGGATTAATACCGGGGAGTATGAATGGGAAGCGGGTGCTCTGTCTGCATGCCGGAAATCTGCCTCTTGTGGGCATTCAGGATCTGCTGGCTGTTTTGCTGACCGGTGGCACTTATTCGGGAAAAATGTCGAGAAAAGATCCGTACCTGTTACCAACACTCATCAAATCACTATACAAGTATGATTTGATCGAAAATGCAGATTGGAGTACTAAATTGGAAAGTTTGAGTGGATTTAAATCTGACGCAGTGTTGTTTGCCGGCTCAAAACAATCTGCAGAAAAAGTAAATGAAAAGCTCCATTCACTAAATCTGGCCGGTTCGTCCACGCCTCGATTGATGCGGACAGCCCACTTTTCTATTGCATATATACGAGATAATCAACCGGAAACAATGGAAAATCTGACGGAAGCTGTTTTTCGATATGGAGGTACAGGTTGCCGTTCGGTAGCGGTTGTTGTGGCGCCCTTTTTTCTGAATTCACAAAAATGTTCGTTTACGGATTATGTAGAAGCTTTTTGGATGAAAAATCCCCAGCATCAAAAACCCTCAGATTCACTATTTCATCGATTTGCCTATAATAAGGGAGTTGGAATCGAACAGGCCTGGCTCAACGATTTTCTGATTGAGGAGAATGTGGAGAAACCCATCGATCATTTTATTCTATACTGGGTGAAGGGAGGTGCCAAAGAACTTGAAGAAATCATAAAACGGTATCGTGATGGGTTACAGTCTGTCTATACAACGGGCGAACTGGTTGGTGAAGATTTTAGAGGATATATTTCAGAACCTTTAGAGGAAGCCCAAAACCCTCCGATTTGGTGGAAACCTGATGGCATAGATACGATACAATGGTTGCAGAAGCAAGTTGATAAATGAGACTGGTTTGATGTAATCTGATGCACAATCTCACTCTTTTTTTGTTATTTTAATTTATCAACCTTCAAAAAAATTCTACAGTTATGATCCGATTGATTTTCGTTACGCTGCTATCCCTGCTTTTTTGTGCAACAACTGCCTGTGGAGAAGAATCAGACACTATCCATGAATATACCGTATATGATGATGCTGAGCATTCTGTACTCATTTTTTCCAAGACAGCGGGTTTCAGGCACGATTCCATTGAAACCGGTGCCAAAGCTGTGAAAGATCTTGGCAGTGAGAACAGATTCTCTGTTACCTGGACTGAAAATTCAGGCTATTTCACTCCGGAAAATCTTGCAAGTTACGATGCCATTATTTTTCTAAACACAACTCTTGATGTGTTTGAAAATGATGATCAGCGAAGTGCATTTAAAGGATATATTCAAAATGGCGGAGGATTTGTGGGAGTACATTCTGCGACAGATACTGAGTACGACTGGCCCTGGTACGGCGAACTGGTAGGCGCCTATTTCGATAACCATCCTCCCGGAGTTATACCTGCCGTCATAGATGTTGTTGATCATGATCATCCTTCAACAGCTCATCTGTCTGAGAGATGGGATAGAACCGATGAATGGTACAATTTCGGATTTATTTACGATGAGACGAATGTATTAATGAAACTCGACACCGACAGTTACGAGGGCAGCGACCATCCGGGCAATCACCCAATAGCGTGGTATCATGAGTATGATGGCGGCCGGTCTTTTTATACTGCCTCGGGACACACCATCGAATCGTTTTCTGAGCCTGAATTTCTGCAGCACCTGCTCGGAGGTATTCAGTATGCAATGGGAATTGATGAATAGAAAGTTTCACGATAAACCCTGAACCGGTTGGCCAGAAAAAAAGAAAACAGCTTACAAACATTTCGAAATCTATTCCGGAACCTGAGAAAACAGGAAAATCTCAAATGGATCTATTATCTCTACGGAGAAGAATCTTTTTTAATTGATCTGATACAGGATGAAATTGAAAAACTGATCCCGAACGATCAGAAGGATTTCAACTTCGATTTGATGTACGGGGCCGAAACCACTCCCGAAAAAATTCTTAGTGCTGCGCGTAGTTACCCAATGATGGCAGAAAAACGGGTGGTCATCGTCAGAGAGTTTATGAAACTGGATGAACCACCCAAACAGGGCAATGGTACCGGAGAACTTGTGGAGTATATAAAACAACCCAACCCGGCAACGATTCTCTGCCTGATCGATAAAAAGTTTCCTGATAAACGGACAGGGCTTGGGAAAGAGCTCAATAAAATTTCAAAAAGCCGGGATGAAATCGCTCATTATGAATTTTCAAAACCCGATGAAAACCAGCTTCCTTCATGGATTACCGATTGGACCAGCCATGCTCACAAAATGACCATTAGCGCCGAAGCCGCCCAGGTTTTAAGTCAGCTTGTGGGGCAGGATTTAAAATTACTGTCCACTGAAATAGAAAAACTGTGCACTTTTGTGGACACTGATACAACCATAGAAGTAGAGCATGTTAAAAAAATTACCGAATCATATCGCGATTATAACACCATAGAGCTTAAAAATGCGGTTATAAACAGAGATCTGGACAAAAGCCTGCATATTGCGGAACAGATGTTGCTTCAAAATAATAACAACACGGGGGAAATTTTTAAAACCGTGGGGTTCTTTTACAGTGTGTTCAGCAATATCTGGCAAATATGCAGATTGGCCGATAAAGGCTTGGCGAAGGATCAGATCCAGAAAGAGTTGGGGATTAAAAATTCATACATATTTAATCTTCAGTATCGCGAAGCATCCAACTTCAGTCTTGCAGAAATGCCGCATATTTTTGAAGCCTTACTCGATGCCGACCGGGCAGTGAAAGGTTTCAGCACATTAGATACCCCATCCATATTTCTCCTGATGGTTAAGCGCATCGTCGGATAGCCCATTTTATTCGACGTTGCGGTAACAGCAACTTAGAATAATGAGGGGTTATCATGGAACGGTCAGCAGTTAACAGACTTCACAAGATGTCGGACGAAGATGTAATGGAACAACTTCAAGACGGAGTGGTTCAGGCATTTGATGTCATCGTTCACCGATTTAAAGACAGGCTTCACAACTTTTTGTACCGCTACACACACAACCACGAAGATTGTGAAGATTTGGTGCAGGAAACATTTTTAAGAGTTTACCGAAGCCGATACTCCTATCAGCGGATTGCAAAACTCTCTACCTGGATTTATACCATTGCGCTGAACCTGGCTAAAAGCATGTACAAGAAAAAACAACGCATGAGCTTGATTTCCATACATGCAGATGAGTCTGACCCGGATGACAGAGAATTTGAAATAACTGATACAGTTATACTTCAGGATGAAGAACTGCATCAAAAAAATTCTGTCCAGGAGCTCGAAAAAGCATTAATGCAATTAAATGATGACTTCAGAGAAGTGATTGTTCTCAGAGATATTCAGCAGCTTACCTACGAGGAAATTGCTGAAATTACCGGTACAGCCATGGGAACTGTCAAATCCAGAATTAATCGGGCACGCATTCAGCTTCAGGAAATAATTGGTGATTATGTTAACTCGGAAACATTCTGAATGAAACGAAGTATGAATTTCTGAACCTACAATGAAATTTATGCTTCATGACCCCCGAAAATGTTCACCAAAACCGCAGCCGGTGCAACTGTGATGCTTGCAAGGCTGCGGTTTCTTCTATTCAAAAGTCCAGGAAAACACAAGCAGAACAACTCTCTGAGAGGCTGGAAAATATTCCAAAGGTAAAAGCCAGCCCTGATTTTGATAAAAAGATGGCCGCAAGATTTGCACTTGAATTACACGATGATATCAACCGGATTAATCAGGCCTGGTTGCGAAAAAGCGGAAAAATCCGTTTACCGCATCTCATCTCTGATTTGAGAGGCGAGCTGTTTTAAATCTTCATGTTCAGGATCGGTTTGGAGTCCGCGTTCAGCAAATGCAAGAGCTTCATCCCGGGCTTTCACCTGTTTTAATATCCAGGAAAGATTATAGTAGGCATCAGTGAAGGAGTCTTCTATTTCAATCGCTTTTTCATAACATTTTGCAGCCTGTATATGGCGGTTTTTCCGAAGATGAAAATTCCCAAGATTAAAATGGGCCAAGGCATTATGGGGTGCAATTTTTGTGATATATTCAAACAAATCCAGTGCTTTGTCATCATCACCGGTAGCCTCGTAACAGTCCGCCAAATTATTGAATGATGGAATGTGATCCGGTTTTTTATCAATTACATCGTGAAAGAGAGACTTGGCAGGATCAAACATTTCAGCCTCGGCGTACGTATTGGCGAGGTTAAATTTAAAGCTGGTATTTTCCGGATCGAGAGAAACGGCTTTATTCAATTCTTTTATCGCTTCTTCCATTTTACCAAGCAGATAATATCCAACACCAAGATCATTATACAGTTCTGGATTGCCGGAATTTTGCCGCAGTTGGTCTTTTATTTCATCAATTTGGCGAAGGATGGTTTCACTGTTCAAAACTGATACCCTATTTGTAATTCTGCTTTAAAATTTGTGAGTGTACTGTGTGAAAATATAGCTTTAAGAGGCCCCAGAATCGTTTGTGCGCCCACCGTTAGTGATGCGCCATACTCGATATCATTTTGAGATAAATCCAGGCCCCAATCGTTTAAAAACCTTCCGGCATAAACATCAACACCAATAAAACGGTGATAAAAGGGTTCAAACTGCAGTCCGGCCGATGCCATTTGTATGTTTCTGGATGATAGTTCGTATCGGCTTGCACCACTGAATCTGATCAGACCATAAAGCGGATCATATCGGTTTGGAGAGTGCCAGTAATGCCAAGGCAGCTCGTTTCCTGATGTGTATCCAAACCAAAAACTATTCGATAATGAGAGAAAATCCGCAACTCTGTACATTCCCTGATAGTACATTTTTGCAGAAAAGAAGTTGATCGGACTCAAAAATATCTCATCACTTAAATACCCTTCCAAAATCAGCTTTTCTCCAGAAGTTGGGAAAGACCTTCGGTTGAAGTTATCCCGCATCAGCCGGAAAAATAAAGCGTGATAATCCGTATTGGATGCTATAATTCCATCTGGATTTATTTTGTCGGTATGAAAGGTAAAATCTTTTCGAATTCCGGCGGCAATCAGATTTTGAGTACTGAAATAGTTGGCGCCCGACAGTTCGCCACGAATAACTTCATTTTTAAATCGGGAAACTCTTTCGCCCTCTGCAAACCAATCCACATCTTCAGAGATATATTCCATGGATGTAAGCAGTGCAAGCTGAGATCCCAATGCACCGTAGTAAGCGTGATCGAGCTTAAAATTCATTGTGTTTCCGAGCCGCGCCTCGAATCGGTTGATGGAACCCCGATGCAACAGATTTTGAAACGAGCTTTCCAGCAAAATAGAGGCCTGTGTGTTCGATTCGTACCGAAGCCCAACCCGAAGTTCGTCTTTTATATTTTCATCAATTTTAATTTGAAGAGTATAGTAATAATCATCATTGGGATGAACTTGATAGGTTACTTTTTCGATGTATTGCGAACTGTAAAGCCGGGTTACTTTTTCCTCAATAATATCCGGATTCAGACTGGTTCCCGGAGTAAATTCCAGCAGCCTGAGTATATATTCATCCTCATAAATAGTATTGCCCTCAATAATAATATCACTGATTGGAAGCGCTCCGGGATCTCCTACACCGGGGCGAGGAGGGGGTGCAACGGATTGTTTTGCAGCAAGTTCTTTAAACTTTTCGATATGCCGTTGGCCTTCGCGATATCCGATCTCAATAAATTTTTCGGCAAGGCCGAATTCGGCAGGAGAGTAGGCGTGTATTTCTTCCACATCAATCACGTAATCTGCCAATTCTTTCTGATCATCTGAAAAATCGTGAACCCGGAAAAAAACACTCTGATTTAAAATTTCAGCAAACGTACGCAGGCTGTCGCGTGGCTGCAAGGGTCGGGCTACATCAACTGCAATGGTATAATTGGCACCTAAATCGATGGCATCTTCCACCGGAATATTTCGAATGAGGCCGCCGTCGATATAAACATGGCCATCAAATTCATGTGGGGTGAATAGTGAAGGGATCGAAATACTGGCTCGCAAAGCATCAGGTAAATATCCAGAACGAAATACATGAGCTTCTCCGGTTTCCAGATCGGTGCCGATTGCCGCAAACGGGATGGGGAAAAGTGAAAAATCTTCGGTGCCGTG
Source organism: Balneolaceae bacterium (assembly GCA_007127745.1). Classification (GTDB taxonomy): domain Bacteria; phylum Bacteroidota; class Rhodothermia; order Balneolales; family Balneolaceae; genus Rhodohalobacter. The sequence goes on along the minus strand of SKYV01000020.1, from coordinate 23,464 downwards.
CACGTTCCATGTAAGCCTGGATAAAAATGTATATATATTTTGCCCTGTAATAATTCCTGCCGGAAGATCAATTCTTCGTTCACTGATCGGAAATGAAGCGATCGTTCGGTCCTCAATCAATTTCTCGTAATTGGTGATATGCCGCCGGTTACGCCTTTCTGTAAAAAGTTCCGTAAAGTTATTTGATGTGGCAATTTCTACCAATTGGTCAGTTGTATAACCGATTGCATATAATCCGCCAATCAGGCTCCCCATACTTGTGCCGGTAATGTAATCAATTCGTAAACCTGCCTCTTCAATCGCTTGAATAACACCGATATGGGCAATTCCGAGTGCAGCCCCACCGGACAAGACAAGTCCGACTTTTAGTGAATCATCATCAGCCTGTTGAAATTTTTCTGCTTTGACAGGATGAGAGAGCAGAAAAAAAATTACTATTCCACAAATGATCATTCTGAATATATTCGAAAAAAAAGACATGGCTAAAAAATTCTTGATAAGTTATTGCACTCCTGCTTTAACAAATATTTTACCATCATATTCGGGTTTAACGTCTCAATTTTAGAACTATTGGTGTATGATCATTAAAATTATTTCAAATTTGTTCAAGACAATTTTGCATCGGAATGGTGTTCTGAAAGACCTCAAAATTTGAATGAATAAATTCAACAATTATTTAACTTTGATTACACAATTTTTACTTCAAATCCTTCTTTTTCCAACATGTTTTTGGCTTTCTGTTTATGAGAACCCTGTATAGTGATGGTTTTACCTTTTACAAATCCCCCGGCACCACAAGCACTTTTCAGTTTGCTCTCAAGTTTTTCTATAACCTGGGGATTATGTTTAATTCCGGAAATGACAGTCATAGGATTTCCGGTTTTCGGGTTACGTTTTTCCTCAATTTTTAATTGCAATGATTATACCTCATTTAGTTTTTGAATTTTTCTGGTCAAGTAAAAACCTGCCAGAACAGCAGGTATATATGATATTATGGAAGCTGTCCAAAACCAAAATGGATACGGTGCAGATCCTAAATCAATAAAACCTGTTGCCAATAAAATAATTCCGGCCGCAAATATCTCCTTTACTGTTACATATTGGTTTACAAAACCGGAAAGTGCCCCTGTGAAAAAAGAGCCTGTACATATACTGATGATTTTACCGGCCAAAAACAGTGGATCTTCTGCGAGTGAAAGGTAATAAAATTCATTATTTCCGTTAAACGAATCGGGTTGTGGATAAAACATAAAATTTATCTGATTCATCAATGCAATAATGGCCAGGCCTGTAATCAAACCAAAACCAACTGCTGCAATTTTCCAGAGTGTAAATTCTGTGGGTAATTTTATCAATGTTTTATTTTATTCTGCATTTACGATTATGAATAAACTCTTTATGTTTACTGTTTGTTTAAGAGCTTATGAAAAATAGTTAAATTTAGAACATCAGGTTAGTGATAAATAAAAGGAGATTACGGTGCAAAATATAAAAATGGATATTTTAGGGCTGTCAACCAGCCCCAGCAGTGGCGGGGCATATGCTTTGATTCTATCCGAATCAGAAGGAAACAGACGCTTGCCCATTATCATCGGTACATTTGAAGCACAAGCTATTGCACTTGAGCTGGAAAACATCAAACCGCCCCGCCCAATGACCCACGATTTATTGAAGAATCTTGTTGTCAGTTTTAATTCCAAAATTGGAAAAGTGGTAATTAATGATTTAAATGAGGGGACTTTTTTCGCCCAAATTCACTACCAGAAAGACAATAAAAATATTGAACTGGACGCACGCCCGAGTGACGCAATTGCACTGGCCATCCGGTTTAAAGCCCCGATTTATGCCGATAAAAAAGTTCTGGATGAAGCAGGAATTGTGGCCGAAGAAACCATGAGCAAAGCTGAGCAAGAGAGTGACTTTGATGAGGGAGATAAAGAATTAACTCAGCTTGAAGCACTTGAAAAAGATCTTCAAATGGCCATTGAAACAGAAAATTATGAAAAAGCGGCAAAACTTCGCGATCAAATACAAAAATTAAAAGGCTGACGTGAACCTAAATTCCATTCCATTTTCTGACCTGCCGGTCACGAAACTTTTTAACGATTACATTTCAAATTATTCATCATTAAATTCTTTTTTTGAAACCAACCCGTTTTCTGATGCAGAAATCGATGATAGGGTTGATGCCTATTCATTCCCGGGAGACCGGACCTTCATGGTCCAGTTTCTGAAAGAGTATAATGAACAGTTTGATGGCGGAGACGTTGTATTCGAATCGATTGATAAACTGTCGCAAGAAAATGCAATTGCAATTGTAACCGGCCAGCAGCTCACAATTTTTGGTGGCCCACTGTTTACGGTTTATAAAATTCTGACGGCAATTGTTTATGCAAAAAAATGGAAAAAAAAATATAACAGGCCTGTTGTTCCCGTTTTCTGGATGGCTGATGAAGATCATGACTATGACGAAGCCGCTGCCATCGGAATTCCCGACAGAGACAATTTAAAAACCTTGAACTTTGATACGGAAGGTAAAGGCAAGCGTGTTTTTGAGATCCCACTGGGTAATAGCATTCACTCATTTTTGGAGGATATAAAACAATTTCAGCCTGATACCGATTTTTCTGATCAACTCTGGGCTGAACTTGAATCTTTTTACCACCCTGATGCTACTTTTGGTGAAGCATTTGGAAACTGGATTCTCCACCTGTTTGGAAAACACGGATTGATTCTGGCGGGATCGAATCATCCAAATGCCAAACAGTATTTATCTGAACACATTCAAACCGGAATTAAAAAAGCAGATCAACAATTTGAATCATTATCGGTAAAAACTGATGAGCTGGTTGATGCGGGGTATCACCAGCAAGTGCACCTGCAAACTTCCAATCTCTTCTGGATTGATGATCAGGGGAACCGTCAGAAAATCAATGAGGAAAATGGAACATGGAGTGCTGACGGCAGTGATGCAGATTGGACAAAAGAATCTCTTCTGAAGGAGGTAGAGTCGAATCCCCACCGGTTTTCACCCAATGTCTTTTTACGGCCGGTGTTGCAGAGCTTTTTAGTTCCCTCGGTAGCTTATATTGCAGGGCCTGGAGAAATTGCCTACTACTCCCAAACAAAAGAATTTTATCGCAATTTTGGCATTAAACAGCCGATTATTATTCCCAGATTTAGTGCAACATTGTTAGAATCGGGGATTGACCGGATATTTGAAAAACTTCACTTTAACATTCCGGATTACGATCAGCGGATTGAGGATCTGGAAGCCTCTTTTATTGAACATACAGAAACACCTGATATCGAGAAAATTTTCGGGCAGTGGAGACAGGCTGTGGATAATCTCTCAGCTCCGATGATTCGAGACATATCCGAAATAGATCCCACGCTGAAAAAAAGTTCGGAAAAAGCAAAAGCAACGTTTTTTACCGAGCTCGACAAATTGAAAGGTAAAGTGTACAGATCGGTAAAAGATCAGGAAAAAACACAGTTAAACCGAATTCGAAAAATTCAAGCCAACCTATTTCCCGAACGTAACTTACAAGAAAGAGAAGTAGCATTTATTTACATTATGAATAAATACGGCCCGGAAATATGGGATCGTTTCCTGGAACTGTTTGCTAACGAAACTCCTGATAATCATAAAATTATCCGGTTATAAAATCCGATAGCCATTGGGTGAGAAAAGTAAGCTTCGCAGAAAATTTTTAACCATCAGAAAAAGCTTATCGAAACAGTACGTTTCAGATAACAGCCGTTTGATTGCACAAAGAGTTTTGCAATCCGAAGAGTACAAAAATGCCGGCACCATCCACTGTTATGTTTCCATTACAGAAAACAAGGAAGTACACACGCACGATTTAATACGGCAATGTCTTGAGGATGGTAAAAAAGTAGTTGTCCCCAAAATGGCTGACCATCAGAAACTGAGACATATTTTTCTGCACTCTATGGATGATCTTGTTCCAAACCACTGGAATGTTCCGGAACCGAAAACAGATGATGAAGCAAATCTTAAAGAGCTGGACTTAATTCTGGTGCCAATGGTTGCCGGAGACAGGTTCAAAAACAGAGTGGGCTACGGTAAAGGCTACTACGATCGATTTTTAAGCCAGTGTGACTCCATAAAAATGGGATTGCTGTTTTCTTGTTTGCTCAACGATCAAAAAATACCGGTTGACCCTTACGATGTGCCTATGGATATTATCATTACGGAAACCGAACGGTTTGATTGAGTATTCCGAAACAGTAGGGCCTTTTTCTGCGTACGATTTGAAAAGAAAAATTAAATAATTGGGCTATGACACCAGAAATGGAAAAAACATTAAATATTTCTCAACAGGATCTTCACAACACATTGAATGAATTTTTGGAAGAGAAAGAGAAGAAACCCGCCGAAAGTATCTGGAATTTTTCTACTGTTACCGGCCTGGTATTGGTACTGTTATCGGCTACTTTTGTAGGCCATACAGTCGGTACTGAAATCATGGGAATGGGATCCATTCCATTTATTGATGGCATAATCCGGATGGCACCCTATTTTGGCGGGGCAATTCTGGCTGTTTTGATGATCAGTATGTTTACAAAGAGTCGAAAAAAAGATGTTGTGGAGTATAAAGAGCAGGAAAAAGTAAAGGAAACATACGATAAGCTGGATGAATTCCTGTACAAGGATAAATCTATGAAAAAGGGAGCTTCATCTAAAAAATCCTATGACTCCTTCAGGGTTGAAACTTCCAACAAGCTCACAAAATCCAGAACCGATAAAAAAATTGCCGGTGTGTGCGGTGGACTGGCCAAACATCTGGGAATAAGCTCTACCGTTATGCGGCTGATTTTTGTTGCGGCTGTCTTTTTGAGTTCAAGTACCTTTATTTTGGTTTATATTGCACTGGCTCTTGCCATGCCAAAAGAACCGGTTTACGAAATGGACGACTTTAAATCCTAATCTCCAACATTTTGCTGATATCTTTTGAAGGAATTGACGGGTGTGGAAAGTCCACTCAGATAAATCTGTTGAAATTACATTTTAATGAAAAGGGAATTGTTTTTTCTGTTTTCAGAGAACCGGGCGGTACGGCTATTTCTGAAAAAATTCGCTCTCTGCTGTTACACGAAACCCACGATATGGATCCGGTGACTGAACTGCTTCTTTTTTCGGCAGCACGCTCCCAGCTCATCAGCGAAAAAGTTATTCCTCTTTTAAAAAAAAATCACATCGTTATACTCGATCGGTTTTTTGATTCCACAACAGCCTATCAGGGGTTTGGGCGAGGTTCAGCCGATCTGAAAAGTATTCACACCCTGAACCGATTGGCTGCACATACCATAAAACCAGATCTCACTTTTTATCTCAAAATCGATCCGGCAGCAGCAGCTAATCGAATTTCTTCAGGTTCTAAAGACCGAATGGAAAATGCAGGAAGCAACTTTTTTAAATCGGTTTCAGACGGATACGATCAACTTGCAAAAGGGGAGAGCCGATTCCATGTGCTGGATGCCGAACAAAAGCCGGAGGCAATTCACGATGAGATCGTTGCCATTATCGGGGATTTTTTACAATCCCGAGAACAGGGCGCAGCCAATAAAACATGGAAGGAAGTATAAACAGGTCGGCCACCAAGGCGGCAAAAATAGTTGAACAGACCAGTACTCCCATCATGGCAGTAGATGTAAAAGCACTGGTAATCAGCGTGCCAAATCCTGCAATTAAAATGAGGCTGGTAATAATGATTGCACGGCCTGTTCTGATGGTTGTAGCTCTGAGGGCCGGAAACATTGCTTTTCTGCGAAGATATTCGATTCTGAACCTTGCCAGATAGTGTATGCTGTCGTCAACGGCAATTCCCAATGCAATAGTAAAAATTACGGCTGTAGAAGGTTTGATATCGATATTCATAAAACCCATTATTCCACCCACTACAATCAGCGGCAGAACGTTCGGGACAAGCGCAATGAGAATGAGACGGATGTTTTTAAAAAGTAAAACCATAATAAGTGTAATTGCCGTTAGGGCAAGAATGATACTCCAGGCCAGCGAATAAACAATTTTCTCTGTAAGGTCTGCACTTAAAATGGTTGTTCCGGTGATGATCACATCTTCCCCGGGAAATAAATGGGTCAAATGCTGTTCAACCTCTTCGCGAATTTCATTAATTCTCTGAGAACCGGCATCTTCTGCTAATGCAGTAATTCTCAATTTTCTGTAGTCAAAATCAACCAAACGATAAAGCTGCTCAGCCTCACTGATTTCGAGCAACAAAATATATTGAGCTATCGCCTGATTGGAATCAGGTATATTTCTTACAGTATCAGACTCCCGGCCGGAAAGAAGAGGATGCACTTCCGCAATCAATGTATGGAGCCCGGTGACACGGTGAATTTCGGGGTAAGAGAGTAGTTTTTCCTCCAGATGAAAAGCCCTTTGCAGCATATTTACCGATAGCGCTCCATCTGCTGCTCCTGAATCGATAATAAATTCCATCGGAAATTGTGGTGCAATCTCTTTGGTAAAAAAACGGCTGTCTTGTATGAGCCGGGTGTTCTCGCTAACGTCATCAAATACCTTGGCGTCAACATTGAGCGTTTTCATGCCGCTTGCAAAAATAAGTGTTATGGTCACTCCGCCGATTAAAATTTTTCCATAATGCATCCGATTAAAAGCCGTGATCTTATGGAGCCAGCCGTGTATCAGCGGATAAAATGAACCCGTTTTTTCGTTAACTACCCGTTTTTTACGGGAAATACTCAAAGCTGCAGGAAGAAAAATAATGGTGATCAGATAAGCCAGTAAAACACCTATTGCAGTGTACAATCCGAATTTTTTCATAGGTACAACCGTACTGCTCAATAACGAAGCAAAACCTATGGCTGTAGTGATACTGGTAAGAAAAGTTGCACTTCCCAGAGTTTTCAGCATCTCTATAATCGAAAATTTCTTGCCGTGCCCCGCTTCTCTGGCATCATCATATTTTGAGATCATGTGTACGGCATCGGCCACTCCAACACATAACAAAATTGGTGCAATTGTACTGCTCATAATTTCCAGGTACCCACCGGTCAGATGCATCAGGGCAACGGTAAAAAGAAGTGTGCTCCACACAATAATCATCGGGAAAAGCACACCCCAAATGGTTCGATACAAATACCATAAAAGCAATATGATAAGTGCCGAAGAAATGAAAATGTAGTTTAGAATTTCACTGTTCAGAAGGTTTACATATTGATTACGGAAATAAGGAATTCCCGATATATGAAAGGTGAATAAATGTTCATATCCGGCCAGTATATCATTGATTTGGCCAATGATAATGTTACGATTGGCATATGTATTTTCATCTTCATCGATAGCCAGGACGATGGCTGTTGAGGTTCCTTCACTATTTACAAATAACCCGTTGATGAAAGGATCTGAAGTAATTTCGGATTTAAGTTGATTCAGATCGGCTTTATGGATAGAGTTAATGTCAAGATAGGGTTCGAAGGAAAGCATTGTATTCTCAGCCCTGATATTTTGAGCACTCCAGAGTGAGAAAACATCTTCAATAAAAGATATCTGATCCAGTTCTTCGGTGATCTGATACAACTCCCGAAGCACCTTTTTAGTGAATAGAGAATCCGTTTTAAACCCGATGAGAATGGAATTGTCATCACGGCCAAATTCTTCTTCGAGAATCCGATAATTATCAATGACAACATCATCTTCCGGATAGAAACCCTCAAGATTAAAATCCGTTCGTATGTTCAGTGCCGGATATACAGCCGATAATGAGAGTATAATCAACCCGAAAAAAACCAATCTCGGATTTGCGATTATAAATTGGCCAAATTTCTTCACGTATCAAATATTCATATTTTTATCAGGTAAATGAACCCGGCTGACAGAAAATCAATTCCCGGAATTTAAAAATAGAAGGTAAATCTGTAGAAAAGAGAGCTGTTTTGCCTGTAGGGATAAAATGAAAAATGACCATACAAAGAGGGGGGATCGACCCCGCCGAAAAGGTTTGTACCAAGGCTCAGCTCAAAACCGTCAGCCAGTTCGTATGTTCCCTGAAACTGAAACCAGAAATCTTCGCCTTTGGGTTGATATCTTGTCAGGGCAAAAAGCTGAAGCCGGTCTCTCAATAAAGATCGGGTTGCCAATAAAGAAAAATAGGGGAATAATTGCTCAGAGATAATTTCTTCATCGTACTGTAAAATAGATTCGAGATGGGCCTGAGTTCGAATGGTTGTACCGCCCAGATCGGCCTGCAAGCCAGCCATTGTGTGAAGCCAAGGTTTATTGGCGACTGTCTCATTATCCTGGAAATTCAGGTTTTGAATCAATTCAAAAAAAGCAGGCAGATTTGATGTAAAATCATCAACAAGATCGGGTGAAAAGGGGAGGGATGTAAACAACCGGTCTTTCACAAAAAGTGCCTCCGATTCCAGTATCAATCGATCGGTTATTTGCAGTGAACCTGAAAATCCCACCATGAAGGAGTTTTGATATTCCTCCCTGAGTGTAATCGATGGCGAATTTGGGAAATCAAATAATTCAAGATCAACAGAATAGGCTGGGATGGGATAGGTCCAGCGCATGAGCATAAAATCGAGATCAAGCCGGGAAAACGAACGCCATCTGTATTGTGCAGCAAGCTGAATATTCCGGACTGTGTTGCTTCGCTCAGCCTGATCAAACTGAACGGCAAACGGTGTATCAATTTCCTGGACAGGAAACCATCTGGAATCGGGATCTGGCAATAGATGAGGCTGAAAAATTGGACTGAAAATCAGCTGAAAGGAGTTGGGTCCAAAATACCGTTCAACCGAAATGGCGTTGATTCCAAGACGTAAGTCGGCAGGATCTTCAGTCACAAACTCACGTAAATCCAGTGGTGTGAGTATATCGGTGACAAAAGCGGCATCTGCCCGGCCCCAATTCACTTTTTGATACCCAATCCGAATATCATACTCACTCAAAAACCAATCTACATAGAGCTCTTTTAATAGTAATTCGATATCCCACTTTCCGTGATAACGCTGAGTCAGATCCAATTCAGCGTATAATCTTCCAAAATTTGCTGAGCGGCTTAATTGCAACTGCAGCCGGTTTCTTGATGAGATTATTTCATAATTATCTGTTGTTTGCAGTGCACTATAGTTTTGTGCATACCCTCTGAGGTCGGTTTGAGCAACACCTTGAGCTGGTATCAAATAGAGAATGATACACTGTAACAGAAAAGAGAAAGACTGAAATTTGATACCCCTAAAGAGGGATTTATTTTGAATGTTTATTCTCAAAATTATTGAAGCTTAACCAAAATATGCGTAAATTTAAAGCATTGTGGAAATATATTATCTGCAACTTTTCAACCCAACTCTGAATCAAAACTTTTCATTCCCGAAGTTAATATACTTATGGCGCACGAAAGAATAGAAGTAGACTTACCTTTAGCCAAAGTTTACGAGTTATTATGTAACCCCGTTCACTTTCCTAAATTTCTTCATCGCATCGATAAAGTTGAAAAAGTTAATTCTCAAACATTTAACTACTCAACCGATATTGGTGGTGAAGAGTTTCAGTGGACTACCAATATTATTGATAATCTGAGAAATACCCGGTTCGCCTGGATTACCATTAACGGTAATCTGAACCAGACCGGAACCATTCGTTTTACTCCGTTAAACAACGGCACACGAACAAGGGTTGATTTCTCGCTCGATTATCGAACATTTTTTGGTGAAGCTGAAGAAGATCTCGCAAACTTTATTGAGGGCCTGCCTGAGCAGTTAAAGAAAGACCTCGAAACTTTTAAAGAGCTTGCAGAATCAGATACATTTAAAGACGAAGAGTCTGAAGATTCTGTTAAAACAGAAAGCGAAGTAACTGCCTGATGTAAGGCACGATACAGATTTGATGCGTTTCGGTTTTCTCCGGAACGCATTTTTTTTGTCTTTTATCGGCTGATAGATTCAAAATTATGACTCATAAATTCCGGGATTTCAAAAACTCCCCTCACGCCAAAAAATCACATTTTTTGGTGATTGGAAATCCCATCAGCCATTCGCTTTCACCCCTGATGCATCAAACTGCACTTGATTATTATAAAATTGATGCAACGTATCTGTCGGTGAATCTGAGCTCGGATGAAATAACCGACTTCATTGCCTGGTGTAACCAACCCGATTTTAAAGGTTGCAACGTCACCATACCTTATAAGCAAGCGTTTATGGAGGTGGTTGATGAGATCGATTCTTTTGCAGAAGAAATTGGCGTGATTAATACAATCGCCAAATCAGAAAACCGGCTGATTGGATATAACACAGACGCTCACGGTTTTTTAATGGGATTGGAGCCGTGCCTGGACGTAACAGAATTGTCCCGGGCAGTCATTTTTGGCACAGGCGGATCGAGCCGAGCGGTGAAAGCGGCATTACAACAAATCGGTTTTGATGAGCTGGTATTTGTGTCGAGACGTGCTTCAACAAAAACAGCAATAAACCAGCCACCGGAAATTCGCGTTGTCGACTATGATCAGTGGCCGTCTTTTGCCGAAGAGGCCTCCCTGTTTGTAAATACAACACCACTGGGTATGCATCCAAAAACGGATAAAATGCCCATTCGAGATGAAGAAGCATTCCTTTTTGAAGGGAAACTCTGTTACGATTTGATTTACAATCCTGCTGAAACCAGGTTTTTAAAAGTGGCAAAAGAAAATGGAGCATCGGTTATAAACGGCCTGGATATGCTGATTCATCAAGGTAGTAAGTCGTTTGAACTGTGGACCGGAAAACCATTTCCTGCCGGGTTGATCAAAAAGAATCTTCTTAAATATTTTGAATCCTGAATATGGATCTGATTTATCCAGAAATATTCCGAAATGCAGAACATATTGAGGGCCTGTTTACGGCAGCAAATAAAACCCGGATCAACAGCACGGGTGTACTGAAGGGAATGAATTTTGGGATTAATACTGATGAAGAAGATCAGGTGATTTCCGAAAATTTTAATCGACTGTTTGCCCACCTCGGATGGGAAAAGCAAAAAGTTTCCCTGGCAAGGCAGGTGCACGGTAATCGCATCGCCTGCGTGGAACAGGCAGGGATTTATGAGGATTGTGACGGTCTTGTAACGGCCCGGCCCGGTTTGCCACTTGGAATTCAGGTGGCCGATTGTGCAGCTATACTGGTTGCTGATCCGTTGAAAAACATCATTGGAGCATTTCATGCCGGATGGCGGGGAGCTGTGTCAGGAATTGTTCCTGAAGGTATTGAAACAATGATGCGGTTGCGAGCTGAACCCAAAAACTGTAAAGTTTACATCAGCCCCTGTATTACGCTTCAGAATTTTGAAGTGGGAGAAGAGGTTGCCGCCCAATTTCCGGACGAATATTGTGACCGGGAAAATTTCAATAAACCTCACATCGATCTGAAGAAATTCATCTATCATCAACTTTTGGACTGCGGCCTGTTAGAAGAGAACATTGAGAGTTCAACTGAGTGTACAGTTTCAAACCGGCGATTTTTTTCCTACAGAAGAGAACGCTCAGAGGCTGGCAGAATGTTGGGCCTAATAAAAATAAAATCATAAACTATTTTGCGAGTCAGTTATTCACCGGGATATGTAGCACCTCTTCCCGAGGATCATATCTTCCCCATGAAAAAATTCTCAGGATTGCATGATTACCTTATTAACAATGAAATCATTCATCCGAATGAGGTTGTTGAACCGTCCATGGCAGATTTTGCAAACCTCTGCACGGTGCATACTCCACGTTATAGTGACGGAGTCTGGACAGGTGATTTGACTAAAAAAGAGATCAAACGAATGGGACTTCCCTGGTCTAAAGATCTTGCTATCCGTTCACGACTTGCCGTACAGGGAACAATCAATGCCGGTATTATGGCACTTCAGGATGGAATATCCGGCAATCTTGCGGGAGGTACCCATCATGCAATGCCTGATTATGGAGAGGGATTTTGTGTGTATAATGATGTGGCCGTGGCTATTAAAGTGCTTCAGCACGCTAAATGGGTAAAAAAAGTTCTGGTTATTGATTGTGATGTACACCAGGGAAACGGAACTGCCAAAATTTTTGAAGATGATGAAGATGTTTACACATTTTCGATTCATGGTCAGAAAAATTATCCGTTTGTTAAGCCACCCTCCACGTATGACATAGGGCTGCCTGACGGTACAGAAGACCGGGAATATGTGCAGATACTGGACGATGCCCTGAACAAAATTTTCAGTGTGTTTACACCCGATCTTGTTTTTTTTCTTGCTGGAATAGATCCTCTCCTGACCGATCATTTTGGACGATTATCGTTAACAGAAAGTGGTCTCGAGGAACGGGAAAGAATGGTTATTGAGCGCGTTACCCAAAAAGAGTTTCCACTGGTTTTACTGCTGTCGGGTGGATATGCTCCCACACTCAGAGAAACCATTGAGGCACATGCTATTATGTATAAAGCAGCTGTAGAAATATCATTACCCTACTTTCAGTGAAGTTTTTCTATTTTATATGATTTGATTAACAGATTTGAAAACATTGCAAAAACAGAAAATCGCTATATTCGGCTCCACGGGGTCCATCGGTACACAGGCTTTAGAAATATTGAATCAAAAGCCGGAACTGTTCGATGTGGGAGTGTTGTCGGCAAATAATAATTATGAAAAACTGGCTGCACAAGCCAACCAGTTCAGGCCAGATGTAATTACACTTGGTAACAAGAATCACAAGAGTGAGTTTGAAAGGCTGCTTGCATACAAACCCGGAAATATTTTATATGGCAATGAAATTCTTGAACATGTAGCTGCCGAAGAAGATTATGATCTTCTATTAAACTCGCTTGTGGGTTTTGCAGGTTTTATGTCTACTTTTCTGGCGTTAAAAAGAGACAAGAAAGTAGCACTTGCCAATAAAGAGTCTCTCGTTGTAGGCGGTGAAATTCTCACCAAACTTCCCGCATTTCATGACAACAAACTAATACCTGTAGATTCTGAACATTCTGCGATGCTGCAATGCCTTGTAGGAGAAAACAGGGAAACCATAAAAAAAATAATTATTACGGCAAGTGGTGGACCTTTCAGAGATTTTTCCAGAGAAGAAATGGAGCAGATTACGGTTGAGGACGCACTGAACCACCCCAACTGGGAGATGGGTGCAAAAATCACCATCGACTCTTCAACAATGATGAATAAAGGCCTGGAAATAATTGAAGCCATGTGGTTTTTCGGCCTGCCCATTGATCATATTCAACCCATTATCCATCCGCAGAGTATTATACATTCAATCATTGAGTTTTCAGATGGTTCTTCAAAAGCTCAGCTTGGGCCACCAGACATGAAGGTTCCTATCTTATACGCTCTGACTTACCCGGAGCGGGTAAATTGCCCCAACGAAACGCTGGACTATACCAGCTCCATGAATCTCGAGTTAAAACCCGTTGATTTTGAGAAGTTCCCGTGCCTCCAACTGGCTATAGAATCAGCTAAACTCGGGGGGTTTGCACCGGCCGTTTTGAATGCGGCCAATGAAGTTGCAGTTGACAGATTTTTAGAGAAGGAAATTCGTTATATTGACATACCCAAAATTATCGAGTCTTCCCTGAGAAATATCACATCAAATAAGGAATTAACCCCTGAAGCGTTACAGGATATTGACCGGGAAACACGCAAGTTTGCAAATTTAGTTTTACGTTAACATGGAATGGATTTTAAGTTTTTCATCAACAATTCTCATTTTTATTGCGGCAATTTTTATACTTGTTACAGTACATGAATTGGGGCATTTTATTGCGGCAAAGTATTTTAAAATGAGAGTCAATAAATTCTCTATTGGATTCCCTCCAAAAATTTATGGATTCAAAAAAGGGGAAACCGAATATCAGATTGGTGCTACGCCTCTTGGCGGATATGTGCAAATTGCCGGTATGATCGACGAATCGATGGATGATACTTTTGTTGATGAAGAGATCAAGCCCGATGAATTCAGAAGCAGGCCGGTCTGGCAACGCACGATTGTAATACTTGCCGGAGTAATTTTTAATATGATTCTGGCCGTATTCATTTACATGGGAATGGCTCTGAATTACGGCGAAACAGTTATTCCTGTGAATTCCATCGATGGGATTTATGTGGAAGAAAGTTCAGTAGCTGCACAAATCGGTCTTCAAACCGGAGACCAAATAATCGGTGTGAACGGGAGAGAGGTTGAATATTTTAATCAATTATTTTCACCTTCCTCCATAACCGACCGGGAACTATCTTTTCTTGTAAACCGGGATGGGCAAACAATCACAATTCCCACACCGCCTGACTTTTTGGATCTCATTAACCGTGAAGGTGGTTTTATCGATCCATCGAACAGTTTACCGAGCATGGTCTCGCGGGTTATTGACGGGGGGCCGGCAGATCAAGCCGGTATGCAGCCCGGTGACAAAATTGTAGCTGTAAACGGCCAGGAGGTGGGGTATTGGCTACAGCTTGTCAACATTATTCAAAATGCCGACGGGCCCTTGCAGTTTGAAATTGAACGGGCAGGAATAGCGGAAAACCAGACCGAAATTGTCAGCCTTGAAGTAACACCCGACCCTGAAACCAATACAATCGGTATTCAGGCGCCAAATCCGGCTGATATTTTCAGCGTAGAGCAAAAAACTTATAACCTGGCGCAATCTGTTGGGGTCGGATTTGAACGAACCAACGACACTTTTTTTGGAATTATTAAAGGGATTGGTCGGATGTTCTCCGGAGATATTTCCGTGCGTGACAACCTCGGTGGTCCTGTAGCCATTGCCAATATTACCAGAGAGGCCACAGATACCGGTGGATGGCGTGGATTCTGGAATATTACAGCTTTTTTGAGCGTAACCCTTGCCATTATGAACATGTTACCCATACCAGCCCTCGATGGCGGACATTTTATGTTTTTGGTTTACGAAGGAATCACCAGAAGAGAACCTTCGCCCAAAGTGAGGATGGCCTTGCAGCAACTCGGGTTTATTTTTCTCATCGGACTGTTTATTCTGATTACCTTTAATGATATACTTCGAACGTTGGGGGGGTAAACACAAATGCTTGCTAAAGAAGGATTTACGACAATTATTGTCGTGTTTGTATTCAGTTTTCTGGTAGGGTATGCCGTTTCTTTTGCCCCTGTATTTTTGGGATACATCGTGTATCCGTTGCTGGTTTTGCTTTGTGGCCTAACACTCTACTTTTTTCGGGATCCTGATAGAACTTCTCCTGATGACGACAATCTGATCATATCACCCGCCGATGGAAAAGTTGTTCTTATACAACAAGTTGGAGAAAACGAATATCTGAACCAAAAAGCTACTCAAGTCAGTATATTTTTGTCACCTCTTGATGTTCATGTTAACCGAAATCCGGTTTCCGGTAATCTGGAATATTTGAAATATTATCCAGGAAAATATCTGATGGCCTGGGAAGATCATGCTTCAGAGATGAACGAACGTGCACATTTTGGAGTGAAACATCCATCCGGAACCAAAATTCTGTTTAAGCAAATTACGGGATTTCTTGCCCGCCGGATTGAATATCACATCAAAAAAGGAGACAAGCTGAAAGCCGGAGAACGGTTTGGCATCATGAAGTTTGGTTCGAGGATGGATTTATTATTGCCTGATAATATTGAAGTGAAAGTAAAAATAGGGGAGAGAACAGTGGCCGGCGAGTCTATTATCGGAGAAATTAAAGCAGTTGAATGATTACAATTTGTGCGCAAGCATCTTTCGCTGTATACTTCTTTTTACGTCAGATATAACAAACCCTGCTCAATGAAATACCCGATTCAAAAAAAGAAATTCCGGAAAAAATTCAGGAAGCGAAAATTTAAGCCCATACCGCGGCTGGTGGTTCCGAGTTTCTTTACGCTGATGAATCTTTTATGCGGTTTTGCGTCCGTTCTGCTTGTATTTGAAGGCAACCTGATGATGGGAGCCTGGCTGATTGTTCTTGCCGGAATGTTTGATGTTCTGGACGGCTTTATGGCACGGATAGCCAATGCCACAAGCGAATTTGGCACCGAACTGGATTCTATTTCTGATGTGGTCTCATTCGGTGTAGCACCGGGATTTCTTGTTTATGCCTTTGCATTCCATGAACTTGGTTTTGCCGGAATTTTGCTCAGCGGACTAGCACCGGTATGCAGTGCCATCCGGCTGGCAAGATATAACGTGGAGTCAAAAATTCAGGAACTCGATTTTTTCCGAGGCCTGCCCACACCATCATTTGCCATTATGCTGGCTGCGTTTTATCTCACTTTCATGAACCGCATGGAGTTGTTTGATGCATTTGAACACGGTGTATTATCTGTGTTGATTCCTATCGTCATCTTGCTATCCTTTTTGATGGTGAGCACAGTGCCATTTGATAAAATACCCAATTTTGACAGAGAATCACTGCGACGCCATAAAAACAGGTTAATACTTTTGGGAGTCTATTTTATCATCATCGTCATTTTTCAGGACATTGGCCTGATGATCGTCTTCTCATTCTTTATCCTGAAAGGTATCATGCTCGGCCTGTATATTTTCTGGAAACAGGCATTTACCGAAGATCCTGATCCAATGGAAGAAGTGCTTCCCTGATTATTATGAGATCAGATTTTGCAAAAATTTATACACTTTTTCTGCATTATTTTGTGTAAGCGGAACCACTCTGCTGCTTATTTTATTGAGGTACAGCCAATCCGACTCTTTATTTCGCCTGAACCGAAGACAACGATCACTTTTCATAATATCATTAGAAAGACTCCGGTTTGGCATCTGATCAATTTTTATCTCTCCGATTTCGGCAACAGCCCATTCTTCCTGGTGAATTATTCGATTTCTGACTGCATAATTCAGGTGTAATACATCGTCTTCATCCACTTCAAGAGTAATTACTACCTGGCCATCTTTAATTTTCAGGAGACCGAGCAAGCCGATCGCGAAAAATCCAAAAGCCACAAGCCGTAAATAACCGGCAATCAGCACATCTGCAACAAAAAAGTAGGAAGCAAAAAAAGCGATTGATAATATCAGGCTTATACCTGCAATGAAAGGCCAATATTTCAGATACTTCTCGTAAACAGTTAGAGATTTTGTCATGATAAAATTCTTTTTTCAATTCTCCGTCCTTCGGTAGTAATATAGTGATCATATAAATTTGCCGTTAAACAGGAATGGATAGGGCAGATCCAAACTGAACCTTTATCAAAATGATCCGGAAGGCCCGAAATGGTTCCGTGTTCCTGAGAGAGAGCCGTTACAAATGAATGATCAACAGAATTTACAGATGAGGTACTAATATTAAGCAACTGACCATAGTTTTGTTTGCCGTTTGTATATACTAAATCTTTGGATAAATGTGTGGCTCCACCATGAATAATGGCACGGTTTTCTTTCCTGAAATATTGGGCGACCGGAAACAGGGCGAACAGCGCCACATCATCCAGATTGCAGCTTCCTATTTGAGTCTGCATCCAGTCGTAAAATACAAAATTGCCGGGTGTTAATTCATCAATTCCGGGAAAATGATCTAATACACTGGCCGAAGGCGTATCACCCAGTGAAAGGGTAGCCCCTGGAAATTTACCTTTTAAATTGTTCAGAATATTCATTGTCGGTTTAATAATATTTTCCACTTCCTTTTTATTTTTTGCCTGATAGGTTCGCCCGTCATGCACATAAAATCCGTGGAACTTTGGTTTCGATAATTGCCTGCACGTTTTAATAAGTTTGCTAATTGTATCAGAATCCAGGTAATGAATTCCGCTTCTCCCGTAGCCGGGATTTATTTCAATAATCACTTCAAACGGGTTTGCAAGTTCCTCGTCCAGGAATTCAAGATCATCCGTTGAATTAATAAACAGACGTAACCGTGCTTGATTTTCCAGGCTGGAAAGGGCCGGTAATTGTTGTCTGAAAAACGGAAAGGCAATTGTGATGTTGTTCCAGCCGGCAGACGCAAAATAGGAGGCCATTCCGGTTGATGAAACCGTTATCTCCCGGATACCGGCTTCTTTAAACCAGGAGCCAATTTCTATGGATTGGTGGGTTTTGAAGTGCGGGCGGAGAAGACAACCTGTGCTCTCAGCTTTGGCAGCCATTTTTTTGATGTTTCTCTTGCACCGGCGTTCATCGAGAACAATAACAGGTTTTTCTGTGTTTATAAGGCTCATGTTTGGACAATGGGTTTGAAAGTTAATTCAATCAGATACAAAATAGAAAATGCACAGAATCTTAAAACATCTTATTTTACATCCTCAAAAAATAAGAGCATCTCTTTGAGAAAAACATCACCAAAAATTATTATTGGGCGGCTCGAAAAAATTCACCTGCCGGATTTGACCCATTTCAGCCTCGATGCAAAAGTTGACACGGGCGCATACACGTCGAGCCTGCACTGCCACAATATTGAATTGACCGATAAAGATGGAAGTCAGTGGGTTCGTTTTAATGTACTCGATCCCGATCATCCGGAATATGAGGATAAGCCGTTTGAAAGCCCGGTTTATAAAATTAAAAAGGTGCGCAGTTCAAACGGATATGTGGAAGAGCGTGTTGTAATTAAACAAAAAGCTGTTTTTGCAGGGAAAAAACGAATCATACAACTTTCGCTGACAAATCGGTCTGAAATGAAATATCCTGTTTTAATCGGCCGACGGTTTTTAACCAGAAGATTTATCGTAGATGTCTCTAAAAAATATCTATTTAACTAATTTTTTGCATGTCAAACCAACAATATCGTATCGCAATTCTATCCAGAAACAGATCGCTCTATTCAACCAGGCGCCTTGTTGAAGCCGTTGAAAAAAGAGGGCATCGTGCCGTAGTTTTGGATCATTTGAAATGTGATATCGTGATTGAGCAGGACAAGCCGAGTATCATTTATCACGGTGATGAAATCAAAAATGTATCGGCAGTTATTCCAAGGATTGGTGCTTCTGTTACATTTTACGGAGCGGCTGTGGTGCGCCAATTTGAGATGATGAATATTCCCACAACGGTTGAATCTCAGGCTCTGGTACGGTCACGGGATAAGCTCCGAAGCCTGCAAATTCTTGCCACGGCAAATGTTGGCATGCCCAAAACAGTGTTTACGAATTATAGTAAAGAGGTAGCCAAAATTATTGAAAGTGTGGGAGGAGCTCCGTTGATTGTTAAATTATTGGAGGGAACGCAAGGTAATGGTGTGGTACTTGCTCCAACAAAAAAAGCAGCCGAATCGATGATTGAAGCATTCCATAGCATGAAGGCGCGTGTGATAGTGCAGGAATTTATATCCGAGGCCAAAGGCGCCGATATTCGTGCCTTTGTGATTGGGAATAAAGTTGTGGGAGCTATGAAAAGACAAGGTAAAGAAGGAGAGTTCAGATCTAATTTGCATCAGGGCGGCAGTGCCACTTTAATTAAACTGAACAAAGAAGAACGCAAAGTAGCGATTACAGCGGCAAAAGCTATGAATCTGAAAATTGCCGGCGTGGATATGCTTCAATCCTCCCGCGGGCCACTTGCATTGGAAGTGAATTCATCACCCGGACTCGAAGGTATTGAGAAAGCCACCAAAAAAGATATTGCTGACCTGATCATCAAATACGTTGAAACACTGATTGATAAATCCAGGAAAAAACCAAAATCAGGAAGAAAGGTAAAACGCCATGCCTGAGTATCTTCAAATAAACGGGGAAAAAATTGGAAGGGGAGAAGACAGACTGCTATATCTGAATATTGCACGCCTTCCAACCTACACGAATATTGATCTGCCGGTTCGAGTTATCAGGTCGGATAAACCCGGCCCTGTACTGCTTTTAACCGGCGGCCTGCATGGCGACGAGATAAATGGCATTGAAATTGTTCGGAGATTACTGGCCAAAAATCTTGTGGTACCACAAAAAGGAACTGTAATTGCCATTCCGTTGATGAATATTTATGGATTTATCCAAAATGTGCGGGGTGTTCCCGATGGCAAAGACATCAATCGAAGTTTTCCCGGTAATAAACGCGGATCATTAGCAAAATTAGTGGCTTACACTATTATGAATGAAATTATCCCAAAAATTGATTTTGGAATAGATTTTCATACAGGCGGTGCCAGCAGATCAAATTTTCCGCAAATCAGATGTGTATTGGGAATTGAAAAAAATCTGGATCTGGCAAAAGCATTTGCACCCAAATTAATTCTGCATTCTTCGCTGATTGACAAATCATTTCGTAAAGCAACACATCAGAAAAATAAACATATTCTGGTATTTGAAACAGGAGAATCACTTCGTTTTGATGAGGATGGCATAAAGCAGGGAATTAATGGTACCTTACGGTTGATGAAATATCTGGATATGCGAAAAACGGCTCCGGGTGCAGGTAAAACAGAAATTTATGGAAAATCATCCTGGGTGCGGGCAAATTACGCAGGATTGTTTCATCCAAAAATTGAATTGGGTGATATTATAAAAAAGAATCAGTTGCTGGGTAGGATAACGGATCCGTTTGGAAACGAAATTTTTAATATTAAAAGCAGACACATCGGGCGTGTGATCGGTTTAAATTATAATCCTGTGGTTCATAAAGGTGATGCCATACTTCACATAGCCACACACTTACAAGAAATCTAAGATAAAACAGTTTTTATATGAGTTCAGATTTAATATTTCACATTGTATCGAAACGAAAATGGAGAGACAGGAACAAAGGTGGATTTTATACAACGGATGACACTACGGATGGTGAACAAAAAGTTGAGTGCATATCCTCAGTGAACTTGAAAGACTATTTGAATGAAAATTTTAAGGCGAGAAAAAATCTACTGCTATTGGTGATTGATAAATCGAGGCTGATTAATCCGATTTTAAAAAGCCAGAGTGATAACATCGTCTGGATTAAAGACGGGATTAACATCGACGCAATTTTGGATAAAATCCGTATCGATTGTGATAAAGAGGGTAAGTTTGATCTGGAAGTAACTTTTGAGGATTAAAAACGCTAATGGCTTTATCATAAGAAAAGTTATCTATAAATGTCGTATAATATATATTATGTAAAGTTTAACGGTGTAATGATTGAAGAAAAGATCAATACTCCTCCCTGTTTCCGGGCCTTGTATAAAGAATTCTAATTTTCAGGCTTTTAAAATCCGGTATATCTCTTTGAAATCAGGTTGTTTGTCAGAATCATCCAGAATTTCTGCATATTCAACCACACCGTCGCGATTTATCACAAAAGCAGAACGTTTTGAAACTCCCTTAGCACCGAAATAATCTTTATAAAGACAGTTGAACTGCCGGGATACCTCTTTGTTAAAATCACTCAATAAAGTGAAGTTAAGATTATTTGCTTTTTTGAAGGCTTTCAGGGTAAAAAAACTATCAACACTAATGGCTACTACATTGCATTGTAGTGAGTTATAGAGTTTCATGTTGTCTCGTGTGGTGCACATTTCATCTGCGCATACACTGGAAAAAGCAAATGGAAAAAAAAGGAGCAGCAATTTATTATCGCCAATTAAATCATTCAGGTTGACCTTCTCCCCTTCTGTGTTTGTCAAGGTAAAATTGTCAGGTTTGTCCGATACATTCATATCATCCATACGGTTTTAACATTATTTCAATATTCCTGGTAAAGGTATAAACTCCAAGGATCATTCCCGCCGACAACAATATTTGCCACAAATAATCTTCAATCACAAAGTTATTTGATAAAAACCAAACCAGTATGAAAGTAATAATTAGCAGTGTTGCACTCACTATGATGGAAAATCTTGCGGAAAGATCTAATTTATTGGACATCATCAGCAGCACAAATACAAAAATAGCAACGCCCTGTGTGGACATTACAATGATATCTTTAATAAGATGTGTATCAATAACAAGTAATTGAGCAAACGGTATCAGTAATGGAGCAAAAGCCAACACGTAGGGGTATCGAAATATTTCAGGCCGTAAATGTCTGATAATTAACAATAACGTCACCAAAACCATGGCCAGGCCTGTAATATGTATCATATCCAGGATGTTTTGTTGGTGTGGAAGATCTATCCCGGAAAAAATGTGCATCAAAATCCACATCAACAAAGCGGCGGAAGATACATATTTAACACTTTTGACCCTGTCCGTAAGGTGTTTATACACAAAATAGAGACAAAGTATAGCAGCAATAAAGGTAAAAATTTGACCCCACACAGAATCAGTCCTTATTTATTTCGGTCGGATGCTTTTCGGTTAATTTCTCGCTGATGTTGTTTTTCGTTCTGATAGATCATCACCAAATCAGCAATTTCCCTGAGAATTTTTCTCTCATCACGAATCAACTGGTTCGCAAATTCATATAAGTAAATTTCTTCGCCTGAATCATCTCTTAATATTCTTTCCCAATCAATTAGAGATATATTATTGAAAATATTTAACAGGGCAGCACGGTGTTTAATAATTCGATTTAACGTTTTTTGGACGTCCGGTTTCTCTTTTTTATTCTCTTCTGAAGTTTCAAATGAATCACTATAATGTTCATATTCAGACAACTTTTGTAGCCTGTTTTCCGAAAGGACGTTTTCAACCACAGGCCGGAAATAACTAACCTGTGCATGATCAATCAGCTGAAGCATTTCAAGAATTGACATGCCGTCAGGGGGAGATTCATCATAGGGAACAGAATCGATCACATATTTCATTGCTTCTGCCTCATCCTGCAGATAATCTGCATCATCCAGCAAGTTTTCGACATCTTTGTGCGAAATTTCCTGTTTCACCATAGAATGTGATAATTCTTTTATACTGACCAGTTTGATGAGGCTTCAGTGGTGTCATTTTTCTTTTGCTGTTCAAGCATATCAACCAGCGAAAGCCCGGTATTCCAATCCTCATCTCTGTCACGAACGGAATGGATGTTATTGGCTTGCTGGAAATTCCAGAATTGACCAAACTGATTATTTTTGTATTCTCGGAGAAAATCGAGCCTTTCTTTCAAATCTTCTTTTGGTACTAGGAGCCTGGTTTTATCATAAACGGCATCTTCTCTTGATTCAAAAACGATATCGTAATCTTTACTCATCACGATTGCCTCTTCCGGGCAAACTTCTTCACAATATCCACAGTAAATGCATCGCAGCATGTTAATTTCAAACTCTTCGGGATATCGCTCTTTGGGATCTTCGTTTTCACTTGCCTGCATACTGATAGCCAGTGGCGGACATGCCCTTGCACATAGTCCGCAGGCAACACATCTCTCTTGTCCGTCATCTTCAACCAAGACCGGCCGCCCTCTGAAAATAGATGGAGGATCCCACTTTTCTTCGGGATATGCCATTGTAAACCTTGGTTTGAAAATTTGCTTTAATGAGTACCACAACCCCCTGAATACTTCAGGGATATAAATTTTTTCAAGAAAAGATAATTTTCTTTCTCGCTGAAAATCTTCGGTTAATGGGTTAGCAACAGGTTTATCTAAGTTCTTTTGCATCCGTCTGTTT
>SKYV01000011.1 GCA_007127745.1 Balneolaceae bacterium | reverse complement strand
TTGCACAAATTCATTATCATCCAATCCGTTATTTTAACGGTTCAACAAACTGAGCTATTTAATTGATGGAACAGCAAAATAAATCCAGCCAGCTTCCCCCCTCAGACTGGAATCAGTACATGCCGGGAATATCTGCTGACTGCGTGATTTTTGGATATCACGACAAAGAACTGAAAATTTTAATTCTGGAGTATAAACAGTCGGGGGTTTTTGCTTTGCCGGGCGGATTTATCAGAAAAGATGAAGCCCTGGATGATGCTGCAAAGCGTGTTCTGGAAGAGCGTACAGGGCTGACCCGCATCTATCTGAATCAATTTCACACCTTCGGCAATCTGGAGCGGGACGACCCTAAACCCATGAAAACTGTTCTTGAAAAAAACGATATGCCGGTTTCCGATCACCATTTTCTGTTGCAGCGTTTCATCTCGGTAGGTTACCTGGCTCTGGTTGATTTTAAAAAAGTGGAACCGAAACCCGACTTATTCTCGGACAGTTGTCTCTGGTATGATGCAAACAACCTGCCCGGCCTGATGCTCGATCACCAGCAAATTGTTCAAACCGCACTGAAGTATCTTCGATCAAATATCAACAACCATGTGATCGGTCAAAATTTGCTCGATGAAACGTTTACAATGGGTGAGCTCCAAAAACTGCATGAAACCATTTTGGATGAAAAATTGCACCGCACCGGTTTTCACCGAAAGATGATGCTCTCGAAAAGTCTGGAACGGCTGGGGAAAAAGAAAACCGGTAAAGCTCATCGCTCTCCTTTTCTCTACAGGTTTAAGCAGAAGGTGTAAAAATTTCAGGCTTGTGCCACAGTCACAATTCCTGTGCTTAATTCACGATTTTTACAGATCGTTCGGGCAAGTTCAAAAGTTGTGGTTCCGGTTGTAAACACATCATCCACAATAATTGGAAACCGGCCTTGAACAGATTCCGGTGATTTTAACAAAAAAGCATCCCTTAAATTTTCAGCCCGCTGGCCGCTGTTTAAACCGGTTTGAGTTTTGGTTTTCTTTTGTCGGATCACATGTTCTTGTCCCAGAATCTCCCACCGGGTCATTTCAGAGATGCCGGCGGCAAGGGCTTCGGCCTGATTATATCCTCTTTTTTTCAATTTTGATTTATGGAGGGGCACCGGTATCAAAACAGGTTCATTTTCACGTATCTGACCGGTCAGATAATTATCAAGGTTTTCATCCAGGCGTCTGCCCAGCAGCCTGCCAAGCTCTACTCCCACTTCACGAAGAAAATTATATTTCAGGTTGTGGAGCAGATCCTGCAAATACCCACCCTTATCAAATTGCCACATCGAATAGACAAACCGAACCTGCTCAGGTAAAATCCCCGTATCGTAACCGGATGCCTCCTGAAACCTTTTGGTTTCGCACCAGTAACAGATGTACCGGTTTTTGCCGGTTGTGGATAAACCACAGCAGGCACAAGTTACAGGAAAAACAACGTCTCTCAATGAGTCTGCATATTTTTTGACTAATTTCATATTTCCATCAACTGTTTGATTGACATTTCCGCCTTCTTTGACTTCTTTTTACCTGTAGATTTCGAAAACTTCTGCAGTTCATTCAATCTTGTAAATAAATATCTTATTTTAAAATATTCTGCACCTTTTTTTATTCGCTAATACAATCCTTTTACTGCTCAATATGATTAAATAGCCACAGAATAATCCGTTTAATCTACCTTAAATTGAAAATAGCGGAGAACTTTTTAACCATTTAAAACAAAACACCTCTATGCCATCTATTGGTAAGGATTTAGCAAAAATTCGTTTACACCTGGGTTATACTTTACACGACATTCAACAGGCCATTAAAATTCCTGTCAGCACCATAGAGTCGATCGAAGACAATTCCATTTTTTCCAAATCCGATGAAAGCATGACTTACATCAGAGGTTTTGTCAGGAGCTATGGAAAGGAGCTTAAGATTGATGATCAAACCATGATTAAAGCTCTCGATCAGCAGCAGTCGGGAAATTATAACCATCTGCTTTTGCAGCAATTTCCGGATTTAAGCGGTCAAAAACAGTCTCCCGACAGATCGGATCAAAACAAGGCCAAAGAGCAGTCAGAATCTACTGAGAGAGATTTCTTTACAGAGGAAGTGTCCGGCAAGGTTGAAAAATCTGATGCAGAAGAAAAAAAAGAGTCCACCTCCGAAATAAACGATGAGGAACCCCATCAAACAAAAGAAAAAACACCGGAAGATGAACCTGAAGAAGAACAGCCGCCAAAACCGGCAGAGCCTGAAAAAGTGGCCGGCCAGGATTCCGATTCTGTAAAAAAAGTTGACTGGGCCAATGTTGGCAAAAAGTTCAAGGAAGAAAAAAAGCCCAAAACAGGCTGGATTTTTGGGCTCATTCTGTTAATTACCGTTGCAGCCGCCGCCGGATATTTTCTCTATCAAAATGGTTTTTTTGATTTTGCAGCCGCTTCAGGCGACACACAAACTGAAGAGCCACAGGCCACTCAGGGTGGCATCTCTCTCGATTTTGAAGAACCGGAACCTGAAATTGAAGAACAACCACCGGCTGAACCTGTATCCGAACTGGACAATGTCTTGTACATCACGGTGTATGCCGCTTATGATGTACTGGATCCCGTTCGGGTCTGGAGCGACCTGAAGCCCAGAATGGATCCATACTGGATTGAACAAGGGATTGGCTTAAATTTTGAATTTCAGGATACCATCCGCATACGGGGCCAGTACAACAATTATCTTCTGTTTTTAAACGGACATTTGGTTGAAGATACTTATGATGAGCACTACAATCAGGATGAAGATTTTATTGAACTTACCAGAGAGAAGTTTGAAGCAGATCCCAAATGGGGCAGCTCCATTTCTTTTGAAATACCCGAAGGCGTTTCTCCTCCCGACAGTATAGCCGACCGGCCCTCGTTTTAACCAAATTCTGATTTTTTAAAAATGGATAAAACTGCTGCCAATAAAAGGGTTCAAGAACTGCGTGAATTGCTGAACCGGGCCAACCGTGCCTATTACGAAGAAGCCCGCCCCTTTATCAGTGATAAAGAGTTTGACGATGCACTTGCCGAACTGGATCATCTCGAACAGAAATTCGATCTCGTTACACCGAACTCTCCCACACAGCGAGTAGGCGGAACCCCTTCAAGCACATTCCCCGATGTGCAACATCCACAGCCCATGCTAAGCCTCGATAATACGTACAATGAGGAAGAGCTTCGAGAATTTGACCGCAGAGTAACAGACATTCTTGGTCACACCGATTTTTCCTACGCTGTGGAACTGAAGTTTGACGGGGCCTCCCTCCGGCTGCGCTACGAAAATGGTGCACTTGTTTTGGGAGCCACCCGCGGAGACGGCCAAGCCGGTGACGATATCACACAAAACATCAAAACCATCCGGGATATCCCTCTCATCCTGAAAAACGCCCCCCCCGATATACTCGAAATTCGCGGTGAAGCTTACATGGAAAAAGAGGCATTTGTACGGCTGAATGAATATAGAGAGGAACAAGGGCTCTCTCCTTTTGCCAACCCCCGAAACTCCACGGCGGGATCGTTGAAAATGCAGGATGCCAGGGAGGTTTCGCGACGCCCCATCAAATTTTTTGCATTCGATCTGATTTTGGAAGAGAGTGATCCCGACAGAACCCACCGGCAGAAAATGGAGTGGCTGAAAGAATACGGACTTCCGGTTTGCGAGCATTTTAAAGTATGTGATGACATCAACCAGGTGTTGAAGGTAGTGGAAAAGTGGGATGACTTGCGCCATGAACTGCCATATGAAACCGATGGCGTAGTTATTAAAGTGAACGAAGAGCGTTATTACGAAGAACTTGGTAGCACCTCCAAATTTCCCCGCTGGGCAATTGCATTTAAATTTGAGGCAGAACAGGCCACAACTCTGCTCGAATCAATTACGCTGCAGGTAGGGCGGCTGGGTAAAATCACTCCGGTAGCCGAGCTGAAACCCGTTCTTTTGGCCGGAACCACCGTAAAACGGGCGTCACTCCATAACGAAGACGAAATTTTGCGCAAAGACATACGGCCGGGCGACACCGTAATTGTAGAAAAAGCCGGTGAAATTATTCCACAGGTCATCAGTGTGGTAAACCCCGACCGGGAAGGCCGCAGTGCCTCTTTTTCGATGCCGGAAAATTGTCCGGCCTGTGGCGAGGAACTGGTGAAACTGGAAGATGAAGTGGCTTGGCGCTGCATCAACCCGGAGTGCCTGCCGCAGGTTCGTGAGCGGGTGGCCCATTTTGCCTCACGTGATGCGATGGACATTGACGGCCTTGGCGAAGCCATTGTTGAACAGCTGATTGGCGAGGGGCTCATCAAAACCTATGCAGATCTCTACAATCTCAAAAAAGAAGACCTGGTACCGCTTGAACGCATGGGTGAAAAAAGCGCTCAAAATCTTCTGGATGCCATCGAAAAAAGTAAAGAGCAGACATTGGACCGAATAATCTATGCTCTCGGTATTCGTTTTGTTGGAAGAACCGTTGCAAGAGATCTTGCCGGGAACTTTAAAACGGCAGATGCCATTATGCAGGCCAATGAAGAAACAATGATTCAGATCGACTCCATCGGCCCGAAAATCGCTGAATCTGTGCGGGCATTTTTTGACAATCAAAAAAATGTGAAGATCATTAATCAACTACGGGAAGCAGGTTTGCGTTTTGAATATCATCAAACCGAAACGCTTTCCATGAAACTGGAAGGCAAGAAATTTGTACTGACCGGAACACTTCCTTCTTACACACGAAATGAGGCAAAAACCATCATCGAAAAACACGGAGGCTCGGTTACATCATCCATCAGCAAAAATACTGATTATCTGCTGGCCGGAGATTCTCCCGGGAGCAAATATAACAAGGCTCAAAAGCTGGAAATCCCTATTCTGAATGAAGAGCAATTCACACAGCTTGTAGACGGGTAACGGGCAACAGCAGATGAGAATTAAATCATTCTCTTTTTTATATGATGAACCCTTCTTATACTTTCAAAGTGCTAATATTGTTTATTAGCAAAACAGCATTTATGCAATTTCAATTATGAGCATTCTGAAAAAACTTGGCCTGGGACAGAAAAAACTGGAAAAACCCCCGGGTATTGGTACTAATCAGCTCAAAGAAAAAGAGAAGCTGAACAAAAAGAAGGCCAAATATTTCCGAGCTGTTATACTCGTTGTTTTTTTAGGGCTTATGTTTGCTGCCTTGCCTGAAACAACGTTTCAGCCGGTTGCCAGTTATTCAATCGGCGAACCGTGGCGGGCGGATGATTTAACAGCCCCATTTACCTTCTCAATACAAAAAACCGCCGATGAAATTCAGGAAGAACGGGAGGAAATTCGCCGGCAGACTGCTCCGATATTTCACATCGATTCGCGGGCAGATGTGTTTATTGAAGCACGGCTTGATTCGGTTTACAGAAGAATTCAGCCGGTTCTGGACAGTTATCTGCAGTGGCAACGAGCGGTTGAACAGGATGAACCCACTGCCGAAAGTGACAGTATGCGATATGAAGAAGAAAAAAGTTTGGTGGATGTGGACCTCGACAGTGCCGCCTGGGATATCTTGCTGGATAATTACACCCAAACGCGGATGGATAATCTGCCGGAAAGCCGATCCATAATTTTTCAGATTCGAAACCAGCTTGATACCATCATCGCAAATTTGCTGACAGATGGAATAATTGACCGCAGCAAAGCGAGCATAGATCAAAACGAAATCACCCTTCGGAATCTCAGGCAACTCACCGAACGGACCGTAAGCCTCAATAACGTTTACGATCCGGACGAGGCCGCTGATTATGCCCGGCTGCAGCTCAACAGAACTTTTAGCCCCGAAGTGGCACGGGCCGCACACCAGCTCTTTAACCGGGTGATGCAGCCCAACTTTATCTTTAGCGAAACAGATACTGAAGCGCTGCTGGAACAGAATCTTACCAATATTTCCACAACCAAAGGAGCGGTAGATCAGGGCGAAATCATCATTCGCCGTGGCGATATTGTAACGCCCGAAACTGCCAATAAACTCCGGAGCCTTGCCGAAGCACGGGCACATACCGCAACAGAAATGGAACGCTGGTTGCGCTATTCCGGAGAAGCGATGGTGATTATTATTGCCACACTGATGTTCTTTTTCTATCTCTACTTATATAGAAAAGTAATTTTCGACCGGCCACTAATGTTTTTGCTGGTGTTTCTGGTGCTTGGAATTGTCACCCTGGCAAGTGCCCTCAGCTATCCGTTAGATAATGTGAACAGTTATATTGTGCCAATTGCCATCGCTCCAATTATCCTTACAATAATTTTTGATTCGCGTGTGGGTTTGATGGCAACCGTTACACTGGCCATTATAACCGGCCTGATTTACGATTACAATTTTGAATATACCGTGGCCACCATTGCAGCCTGTAGTTTTGGCGTTTTTTCAGTACGCGATATCAAAAAGAGATCTCAATTCTTTTTTATTACACCCGGCGTGGTATTTGTCACCTACCTGCTGGTGATTTCAGGATTCACACTTGCCCGATTTTCCGGGTGGGAAGGATTTGTTGAGGACATGTTTTTTGTAGCCATAAACTCTGTTTTCATCCTGTTCACCTATCCACTCATTTTGTTGTTCGAGAAAGTTTTCAAAATCACCACCGATTTTACTCTGCTCGAACTTGCCGATACAAATCTGCCGCTCATGAAAGAATTGATGAGTAAAGCGCCGGGCACGTTTCATCACAGCCTTCAGGTGGCTAATCTCTCCGAAGCTGCCGCCGCCGATATCGGCGCCAATGCCCTACTCTGCCGTGTGGGCGCAATGTATCATGATGTGGGAAAAATGGTAAAACCTAACTATTTCGTAGAGAACCAAAACAAGTCGAATGAGCACGACAAGCTCAAACCGAGAATGAGTGCGCTGGTCATTAAAGCACACGTAAGCGAAGGAGTGAAAATAGCACATGAACACAATCTGCCTGAAGTGATTGTTGATTTTATTAAAACTCATCACGGAACCTCGCTTATTCGTTATTTTCACATGAAAGCCCTGGAAAAAACCGAGGACTTTCAGGAAGAAGATTTCCGCTACGACGGCCCCATACCCTTTACCAAGGAACAGGGAATTTTGATGCTGGCCGATAGCATTGAAGCTGCCTGCCGATCTTTGAAAGATACCACCTACAACAAACTTGAAAACATGGTGAACCGCATTGTTGAAAGTAACGTAAACGATGGACAGCTCAGTAATTGCCCGTTAACGTTCCAGCAGATACAGGTCATTAAAGAGTCGTTTCTGGGAATATTGAAAGGCGTGTACCATAGCCGGATAGAATATCCCGATGAGGAAAAACCAACTAAGCAGGACTCGACTTCCAAAAAAGAGGAACAGAGCAAAGAAACAGACAAGAGCTGATATGACAGCTTTTGAAACGGTGCTGAAGCGGTATCTGCAATTCGTAAAAATTGAAAAAGGATTATCGGAAAATTCGGTACTCTCCTACAGAAACGACCTGGAACGATATCTAAAATTTGTGGCTGATGACTTGAGAATCAGATCTTTGGGTGGTATTTCGGTAAATCACATCGAAAATTATTTGATTGAACTGACAGATATGGGGCTTTCGGTGAGCACCATAGCAAGGAATATTTCGAGCGTCCGCAGTTTTCACGAATTTGCAGTTGTTGAAAATCTGGCCGAAGCCAATCCTGCCGAACTGGTTGACCTCCCCAAAAAAGCGCGAAAACTCCCTGAAGTGCTAACAGCTGTTGAAGTCGAAAAAATAATCGATCAGGCAGACCGAACCGAACCCGCCGGGATTCGCGATGCCGCCATCCTCGAAACACTCTATGCCAGCGGAATGCGTGTGAGCGAGCTGACCAGCCTCGAAATGGATCAGCTTTTTTTTGAAATCGGGTTCATTCGCGTTATTGGAAAGGGAAATAAAGAGCGGCTGGTTCCGGTTGGCAAGCATGCTGAAAAATCTATTGAACACTATCTGGAGTCCGCACGTGATAAATTTCTGAACTCAAAAAAACCGGAGAAGAGTAAAAACAAGGTGTTTTTGAACCAGCGCGGCGGGCCGCTGAGCCGGATGAGCATCTGGAATATTGTGAACAAATATGCGCAAAAAACCGGGATCAAAAAAAATGTATATCCCCACATTTTTCGCCACTCATTTGCCACCCATCTGCTCGAGGGCGGCGCCGATCTGCGTGCCGTGCAGGAGATGCTCGGCCATACATCCATTATCACAACCGAAATTTATACTCATGTTGACCGTACCCTTCTGCATCAGGTTCATAAAGAGTTTCACCCAAGGGGATGATGAAAAGTTTTGTATAGGTGGTAACATTCATTTATATTTATCGTAATATCACGAATAATTTATCTGATTCTCTTTCCCCGGTTCAAAAGCGGATTTTTCTACCAATATTTTGAACCATTATCCAGGAAAAACATTCAAAAATATTGACTGAATTATGAAATCTGAAATCAATTCCAATCAATTAAAACAGGTTGTACTTGAAAAATACGACCACATCGGTCAAAGCAGTCCCTCCAACTCTGCAAACAAACCAGGCTGCTGCTCTCCTTCATCCTGCTGCGACACGATTGATTATGAAGTTTTTGCCGAAGATTACTCTCCGCTGGAAGGATATCAGTCAGAAGCCGATCTCGGACTTGGCTGTGGTTTGCCCACAGAGTTTGCTCACATCCAACCGGGACACACTGTAGTGGATCTCGGATCGGGTGCCGGAAACGACTGCTTTGTAGCAAGGCAGCTAATCGGTGAAACCGGCAACGTAATTGGCATCGACTTTTCTCCGGCAATGATAAAACGTGCACAGGAAAATGCCCAAAAACTGAATTTTACTAATGTCCATTTTTATCAGGGAGATATCGAGCAAATTCCGCTGGATGATGAAACCGCCGATGTGGTGGTAAGCAATTGTGTGATGAACCTTGTACCGGATAAAAACCGGGCGTTTTCAGAAACATTCAGAATTTTAAAACCGGGCGGACATTTCAGCATTTCTGATATTGTGACAGTCGGTGATTTGCCCCCGAAGATTCAAAAAGATGCCGAACTCTATGCCGGTTGCGTTTCCGGAGCTGTTGATCTTGAAGAATATCTATCAATCGTAAAAAAGGCCGGTTTCAAAAACCTGAAAGTTCAAAAGCAGAAAGAAATCAACCTGCCTGATGATATTCTGAAATCCGTTCTAAATGAACAGGAAACATCTGATTTCAGAAAATCAAAAACCGGGATATACAGTATTACACTTTTCGCAAAAAAATAAGTGCTGAGCATAACAGATGAGTGTACCAAAAACAGTAATAATTCATCAGATTTCCATTAAAAATTATCATATAACTCAAAATTTTTAATTATAATACATGCGATTTAAAAATCTAATCTGAAATGGGGGTTTTCATGTCGCCGATTATTGCTGAGATTATTGGAACTGCAATTTTGATACTCTTCGGGGGTGGTGTGGTTGCCAATGTTGTTTTAAATAAAACCAAAGGGCACAACAGTGGCTGGATTGTGATTACATGGGGTTGGGGTATGGGCGTTTTCATTGCCGTTTTTACCATGGGGCAATTCAGTGGTGCACACATCAACCCGGC
>SKYV01000284.1 GCA_007127745.1 Balneolaceae bacterium | reverse complement strand
GTGGTTTCAGAATGCTGCAACCCTGCATGCAGCAATTCATCAATTTCGGCAACGACGGAAGGCTGGAGCTCTGGCCTCAACTGCTCAAATTCCATCTGAATGGGAAACGGGCATTTGATGAAGGCCTCATCATCGTGGCGAAACCGTTCGTCAAGACGTTCGGGTGCAAAAGCCACATACATTTTCTGGAGGATGGCTTCATCAAGGGTTAAAACACCTGACTGAACCGCTTCTTCAATGGCAATCAGAGACGGATGCCCCGACAGATCGTGGTGGTGAAGCGTTTGCCGGGCAAAAAGATCCTCAGCCAAAAAGCAGAACAGCGAGCTGATGATCAAAAAAAACAGAGCCGGTGATATCTTTTTCATTCAATATGAACGTTTAAATCTTGCTGAAAATCGTTGTAACTTAAGCGTCGAAAAAATTTTAACGCATCATAGCTAAAAATCGTCTTATTTATTGCGATATGCCATACGAAGTTATTTTATACTACAATTTTTCTCCGGTAGAAGATCCCGAAAGATTCTGTAAAAATCATAAAGCGTTTCTAAAAAATCTGGGGTTGAAAGGCCGGGTTTACATAGGTCCGGAAGGAATAAACGGCACACTTGGTGGCACGTCTGAACAGATTCAGCGATATCAAGAGTATCTGAAGAGTATTGAAGGGTTTGAGGATACCGAATTTAAAACCGATGAGCACGATGAAGTGCCGTTTGCCAAATTGGTTTGCAAGGTTCGTGAGGAGCTGGTGGCCATCCATCACAACGGGCTGAATCCGAAGGAGGGAGGCAATTATTTGTCACCGCAGCAGTGGAAAGAAGTGATGGAAAACGAAGACGACTATGTGTTGATTGATGTGCGGAATAATTACGAATCGAGAGTGGGACATTTTAAGGGTGCCATCAAACCGGATGTAGAGAATTTTTATGATTTCCCCAAATGGCTGGTAGAGAAGGAGAAAGAAATTCCAAAAGAGAAAAAAGTGCTGATGTACTGCACCGGTGGCATCCGCTGCGAAAAGTTTTCGGTGCTGATGAAGCAGAAAGGCTGGGAAGATGTGAATCAGCTCCACGGCGGTATTTTAAACTATGCCAAAAAAGAGGGCGGTAAACATTATAAAGGCAAGTGCTTTGTGTTTGATGACAGGCTCGTGGTGCCGGTGAATAAGGAAAATCTTGAACCGGTTGCCCGGTGCGAAATTACCGGCAAGCCGGCCGACAGCTATATCAACTGTGCCAATATGGAGTGCAATAAGCTGTTTGTCTGCTCAGAGGAGGGAGCTGAAATAATGGGAGGCTGCTGCAGTAAAGAGTGCAAAAAAAGTGAGTATAAACGTCCGTTCGATCCGGATAACGTATTTCGTCCCTTCAGGAAGTGGTACAACTATTTTGATGAAGATTTTAAAGATCGGGAATTGGAGGGCAGGGGATAAGCCTTAATTGGTAAAGACTTCCGAAGTCTTTCTGGTTTTAATAAAACATTGGCTAATTTAATCTGCCAAACCTTTTGATGATATTGATGCAGACTTCGGAAGTCTCAAATACTCTGGACTGGTTCAAGCGTCCCCGCTTGGACCATAAAATGAATCAAACAACCTGCCAGGAGCCGAAAAACACGGCACTCTGGCAGGTTGTTTGATTCAGCCACCTAAACAAAGCCCCACGGGGACAGGCACCAATGGCACAAGCGGGGACGCTTGCGCCAGTAACAGCCTGTAACAAGAAATAAAAAAGCCTCAACCCGGAAACCGGATTGAGGCTGTAAATGCAAGTAGTGAAGAGCCTATGTCTTCGTTTGTTGCGGTTTGTTAATCCATCAGCTTATTGAAGTCGTCCAGTGTTGAACGAACTGCTTGTTCTGATGCTCTTAAAAGTTCTTTTTCATCATCATTCAGATCAATTTCCACGATCTCTTTGATGCCGCCTTTACCCAATTTAACGGGCACGCCGATAAAGAGGTCTTTGATTTCGAACTCTCCGTCGCAATAGGCTGCACATGGGAAAATACGATTCTGATCGAGCATTATTGCCTCAACCATCTGAGCTGCTGCTGCGCCCGGTGCATACCAGGCTGATGTTCCCATCAAACCGACGAGCTCGCCGCCGCCTTTTTTGGTGCGTTCAACAATTTCGTTTAGTCTGTCTTCTTCAATAAACTGAGTTACAGGAATTCCTGCAACGGTGGTGTATCTCGGCAGCGGAACCATTGTGTCTCCGTGGCCTCCCATCAGCACGGCCTGAATATCTTTCGGTGAAACGTTCAACTCTTCAGCCAAAAATGCGCGGTAGCGGGCAGTATCGAGAATACCGGCCATTCCCATCACTTTTTTCGGATCGAGTTTGCTGGCAGCGTATGCCACATAGGTCATCACGTCAAGCGGGTTGGATACCACGATGATGATGGTATCGGGCGATTTGGCAACCAGTTTTTCAGTTACTTCTTTCACGATATTGCCATTTATTGACAGCAGATCGTCGCGGCTCATTCCGGGCCTTCTCGGAACTCCGGCAGTAATCACACAGACATCCGACCCAGCGGTATCTTCGTAATCCACGGTTCCGGTCAGTTTTGTATCGAACCCTAAGACAGGGGCGGTTTGCCACTGGTCGAGTGCTCTTCCCTTTGAAGGATAAAATGTTTTGTCACCCTCTTTTTTTTCAATGTCTACCATTACAACTTCTTTGGCAAAGTCTCTTTCGGCAAGTGCTAATGCTACGGTTGAACCTACATTACCACCTGCTCCTACTACGGTTACTTTCATGATCTTTTATGTTTTTGATTTTTTGTTTTGTTGAATATTACCCCGGGAGATTGACAGGTATTTTTATTTTATTTGTTATCTGGTTTAATCAGATTTGTTTGATCAACTCCCGTTGTTATCAGTTATTTCTAACTTGATTCTGAACCTCCATACTGTTAGGTCAAGGAGATTCTGAGTCAAGCTATGCCCCGTTTTAAATTTCGTGTTTCGGGATTACTGTTTTCTCTTATCAAGTCCCCACATCAATTTGTTTCTCAGTGTTTCAAAGTAGTTCTGATCCGGTAATTGAACCAGGTTTACCGAGAACTCACTCTGTATAATTTCTACGTCCAGTTTGCTGTTGTGGGGTAAAATAATACCATCATAGGAAAATAAGATTTTTTCGGTTGTTTCGCTTCCTTTTACGGTTAAAATTTTATCGGATGGCAACACGAGTGGCCGGGTTGTAAGTGTGTGCGGATTGATGGGGGTAACCACCAAAACAGGCGTGCTGGGCTGTACAATAGGCCCGCCTGCCGAAAGATTGTAAGCCGTTGACCCCGTGGGAGATGAAACAATCAACCCGTCGGCCCAGTAATGGTTGATCAGTTGCCCGTCGTAGTGCACTTCGAGAGTAATCATCGAAGAGGAGTCTTTTTTTGAGAACAGAAATTCGTTCAGCGCATAGTAAATCCGGCCTTCGCTGGTATTGGCTTTGAGCATATAGCGCTTGTCGAGCTTGTATTTTTTTTTCGATATCAACCAGAGAGCATCTTCAATTTTTTCCGGTTGAATGTTGGCCATAAAGCCCAGTTTACCGGTGTTGATACCCAGTACTGGCGTTCCTCTTTTTTTTACAAGATGGGCCGTGTGCAGCATGGTGCCGTCACCGCCAATTGCGATAATAACATCCGATTTTTGAATGGCTTCGGATTCTTCATTCAGAATTTTTATATAATCTCCCAGCGAGTCAGCCGGCAGATAGTGTTTGAGCTGCTGTGAGGCATAAAGTGTATTTTTATGCTGTAAACACCATTTTACTACCCGTGAAAGCGGATTTTGTATGGAATACTTTTCGGGGTTGGCAATTACACAAAATTTCATCAGGGTGTCATTTCTTGTTCAATCAAACGAATATTTTTTATCTGAAGATCCCAGGGTACGGCTGTGGACTCTAATCCTTTCACATTTGGATTGTTCAGGCTCAGAATTCTTGAATCAAATCGCAGCCAGTAGCCGTCCGGTAAACGTTTCAGCCGCTGATGAACGGAGTCACTGAACTGAGTGTAAATGGAGGTTTGCCTTGTAGGGACCCTGATATCGAAAAATGCCAGAGAAGATTCCGGCCGGAAAATCAGATTGTGAAACTCGTTTAATAGTGCCCGGGCAATGTAATTATCCGTAAAGGCAACATAATACTCTTCGAGTGGTTCGGCTTCGTCATTCAGTGCAAAATCCTGGTTTCGAAGCGTCAAATTCCCTCTCAGTGTGATGTCTTCTTCAGTAAGCAGTGCCAGCCGGTTAATCAGCCAGTCCTTATTGACAATGGAACGGTCGTGCAGGTAAAATGTGGTGATTCGCTCTGTGTTGTGGTTTATAAGGTTGTACGAATCACGATAGGCAGACTGGAGGTTGTAGCCGCTGTCGGTTACCTGCATCAGTATTTCGGGGCCCATTTCAGGAATCCAGTCGATTTCGCCATTGGCAAATTGCTGGAACAGTTCTGTTTCGGCTGAAAAGTAGGTGAGGTTAATCCGGTTCGGCTGAGGTCTGTCCGTGCTGTTTTGGTTGTCATTTCGGACCAGAACAACGGTGCGATCATTCTCCAGACGGTTAAATGTATATGAACCGGTCCCGACCGGATTCGTAATCAAGCCTTCATCATCATCCCTCAATGTCTCGCGAGGATAGATGGACAGGTAAGGCGATGCCAGTTTGTGCAAAAAATCGGGGTCTGGTTCGTTCAATGCAATCCCCACTGTTTCAGCATCAACTACCTGAATACCGTTTACACTCTGCAGCACCCGGTTTCGTTCATCATAAACATTTCGCTGTTCGAGGAAATAGTTTTCGTAGCCAACTACATTCATCAACAATTCTGCTGCAAGCGGCGGCACTCCGGCCCGGGCGGTACGTTCAAGAGCCCATTTTATATCACTGGCGTGAATGCGGCGTCCAAGTCCGGCAGTAAAAACCCCGCTGTCGTGATAAAAATTTTCCCGGTCAATCGTGATGAGATATTCAAGTCCGTCATCCGAAATTGTAACGTCACTGGCTAATTCAGGTACGGGCTCGCCTTCGGTATTTAATGTAAAAAGGCCATCGTAAATGAGGGATAGTGTGCGCTTGGTGCTGAGATTGCGGGCAAAAAGCGGATCGAAGTTCCGAACGGGATCAATCAGGCCAATAGTCAGTTCGTAAAAACTCTCTTCATCCTCTTCATCAGCCGTTTCGGCAACATCAGATCGGGGTGTTTGCTCAACTACTACTACTTCATCAGAGGTGCCACATGCATGCAGAAAAACGGCAAGGGCGATTAAAAAAACCAGGGGGAATTTTAGTGATATATTCATCTATTTGTTGTCTTTAAGTCCTTTAATGCCTTTAACAGCTTTCTTGCTCAATAAGTTTGTTTCGTAGCTCTGAATTCGTCTGTTTCGCTGCTGATGTTCTTCAACGGCCCGGTCAATCAGCTCCAGAATCAGTTGATCAAAAGCCAGTCCGGATTCTTTCCATAAATAAAACGAAAAAGAACCGGGGATGGTGTTTATCTCATTGAAGTAGAATTGATGTGTATCGGCATGTACCAGAAAATCGAGGCGGGCAAGGCCGCTGCACGAGATCAGCCGGAATATTTTTTTGGATGTTTCCTGAATCGAGGTTGCCAGAGCATCGGGGATATCGGCCGGAATTTCCCGGTCGGCCGAAGCCATTCCCTTCATGTTTTCATCACTCATATATTTGTCTTTAAAGGAGAGAATTTCTTCTCTGCTCAGGGGGCGTTCACACACACTAACTCGCTGTTTTTGTGAACTACCCAGCACCGAGCAGTTAATTTCCATGAGCGGTGATATTACCTTTTCAACAAGAATGTGCTGGTCGTAACGGAACGCCGTTTCAACAGCATGGATAAGTTCATCCCTGTTTTTTACAATTTCTACCCCGATACTGCTGCCCAGATGAACGGGCTTTACAATAACCGGGTAATCCAGTTTTTCGATTTGATCAGTGATGGCCGGCTGCCCGTCAATCCACTCCTGTTCCAGAAAATCAACGGCATCAACAACAGGAATGCCGTGATCGCGGCAGATCGATTTGGCGGCCACTTTGTCCATTCCGATTGCCGATCCCATAACGCCGCTTCCTGTGCAGGGCAAATTGTACATTTCGCATACTCCCTGAAAGGCACCGTTTTCGCCGCTTGACCCGTGAAAGGCACAAAGAACGGCAAATATCGGGGTTTCTGTCTTTTTGGAGAAAAATCCTTTGCTGCCTTCCTGAAGAACTGTTGCCCCATACTCATTATGAGCAAACTTGCAGGGTACAGATTGTTGTTCCAGTTTTTTCAGATCTTCAAAATTTTTCAGATCCAGCAGGGCTTCGCCGGTCAGCCATCGTCCTGATTTGGTGATATAGAGCGGTTTGATTTGATAGCCGGAATTCGAATCGAGTGCAGCAATCGCCTGGTGTGCCGTCAGAACGGATACTTCGTGTTCGGGAGAAGCACCGCCGAATGCTACTAAAAGTGTTTTATTTTGCATGCAAATAATTTGGTTTGTTCAGGCAAATAATACAAAGATAGCCATTCACTTAACAGCTTGGTTCATGAAATCCGAAATGAGCCATTTTTTTTCTGTGGCAAAATCTTAATCATTATCCCAGATCTTCAAACATCTTGTATTGCGCCTCTTCCATTCCAAGTGCAGCATATGTTTTCTGGGCAGCGATATTTGTTTTTTCCACGTAAAGACGAAATCCGCGAACATCCGGTTTCTCGCGAGCCATTTTTTTTATGCTGCTATACATTGCCCGGTAAATACCGTTTCTGCGACATTCAGGAATCACATAGACGCTTTGAATCCACCAGATCACACCATTGCGCCAGTCACTCCATTCAAAGGTGACCATCAGTGATCCCACCACCCTTCCGCCCGCCACCGCAACGATGTAAAATCCATACTCCGGTTTTTTGAACAGTCCGAGAACACCGGGCTCAATGTCATGCCGATGCAGTATTTTCCCTTCGGTTTCCTTCGCCATGGCAATGTTGAATTGGATAATGGAATCAGCGTCTGATTCGGATGCTTTTCGAATTGTGAGGTTGTGGGGCATGGTGGATTATCGAAATGGTGTTATTAATCAGATATGATTTAATTAAGTAATGATAATGTAAACAGATAGATACCCGGAACAGTTTGTAAGCTCGATAATTCAAGCTGAATTCCGAGGCGCGAAAAAATTGAAACTTACTTATAAAAGATGTGGATTTACAACTTTCAGGCCATGGATATTCTGAAAATCAGAAGTGTTTCTTGTAATCAGATCCATCCCATAAACAACTGCCGTTGCGGCAATAATAGCATCGGGAAGTTTGACAGGTTGTTCCTTTCGAATGGAAATACATTGCTCAACAATCTCCTCTGTCAGATAAAGAACTACAGCGTCATTTATAAATTCGGTAAGTAACTTATAGTCATCTTCAGGAGCATTAAATCCCAACACCTCCATCTTGGTTATAACAGAAACATTGGCAACGGCATCGATCACGTCGTCCATGAAGCTCATTGCTCATTCCGGAATTCGGTAGACGGTTTCCAAGATAGTCTATAACCGAATTACTGTCTATTAAGTAGTACGGCTCTGCCATTCATTTCGGCTTTGAGTTACATGTTGTTGTAACTGATCGGTAGTATCCGGTGATAGCTTGCCGGCGTATTTTTCAGAAAGCTTGCCCTCCGGTGGATTATTTTTCTTCAACACCCGGATTAGTTGCTGCTTCTCCAGCTTTTTCAATTGGTTATATGCCTTCTGATCATTGATTTGTATTAATACGGTTTCCATAAAAGTATTTTTAAACAGTTATTTCAAAAGTAACGATAATAAATTTTAAATAATACTCTTCATCATCACTCAACCGCATTATACTTCCTCAAAATCTCCATTACCTCATCAACGGGCAGGCTTTCCATTACGCGCCGGTCTGTGCCTTCCATGGTTTCGGCCATAAACAGGGAGTTGAGAATGGCTTC
Source organism: Balneolaceae bacterium (assembly GCA_007127745.1). Lineage (GTDB taxonomy): Bacteria > Bacteroidota > Rhodothermia > Balneolales > Balneolaceae > Rhodohalobacter. Next base: position 1,693 of record SKYV01000284.1, on the reverse strand, counting down.
TTCGGTTGCTTCAACGGCGGCGAGAAAGAGTGGAGTCATGGCACTGTTTTTTAATTCGGTGTTGGTTTGAGTGAATTCATCACCATCAAGCCGGATGCGAACTTCGGGATTGGTTGAAAATGCAATCACATAATCACCGCTGCCATTGGAGGCAAAACCGCCCACTTTGGCGATGCCAAGAAATGCGCGTTTGGCCAGCCTCTCAAGGTTTCTGGATGTTATTGGAGCATCGGTTGCCACAACAATCATGATGGAACCGTCTGTATCAAAATCGTAACCGTCTTCTCCCGTCAGACCTTTTGCCATCACACCCGTCTGACCGCTTGGAGCGGTCTGACGGGTAGCCAAATAGTGATTCCCCAATTCCTCACCCACCGGCGCCCCGTTAATCGTCAAAACTCCGCCGAAATTGGATTGAACCAGCACACCCACGGTATATCCGCCAAGGTTTTCGGGGATTACCCGCGAAGCCGTTCCGATTCCGCCCTTAAATCCCAAGGCGGTGGTTCCTGTACCGGCCCCAACGTTGCCCTCCTCAACCGACCCGGTTTCAGCAGCCTTGATGGCATCATAAACATCTTCGGTGGAGATGACTCTCGCCCGGATATCATTCAGCCAGCCGTCGTTGGTTTCTCCCACAACGGGATTGACTGACCGTACATTTTCATTTCCGGGCTGATTTAGCACATAATCGGCCACTCCGTGCGCTGCGTTAAAAATACTGAGTGTGTTAGTGAGTGCCAGCGGAGTTTCCAGCTCTCCGAGTTCCTGAACCTGGGTGAACCCGAGCGCTTTACCAAAACCGTTGCCCACATAAACGGCTGCCGGAACCCGTTCGCGAAACAAATTGCCGCTGTGAGGGAGAATGGCTGTGACTCCTGTCCGGACATTTGTGCCCTCAATCCGTGTTTTGTGTCCCACTTTTATGCCCTCAACATCGGTGATGGCATTCCATTGGCCAGTCGGTAAAATTCCGGTGTGGATACCGAGATCCCGTGCTCGCTGTTGGTTTTGTGCTTGTGCAGATTCCATAACAGTAGCAGATAAAATCAGAAGTGAAAGTATGAGTATCAAACAGTATTTCATGGTGTTTGGGTTGATTTGATATGTTTAAAAAGGTAAAGCAATAACTTATGAAATAGCGCAAACAGCCTGTACTGAGCCTGTCGAAGTATCCAGTTTGTACTTCCAAATTATGAGCCTCTAATCCTAAAACTGGTTCAAATAGCTTATATATGAGCCATATCGTGTGGACGTAAACAAAGCTCAAGCTGGCGCAAGCGTCCGCTTGTGCCTTTGGTGATTGTCCTCATGTTTGCTTCCATCCAATGTGGTCCAAGCGGACGCTTGAACCAGATTGAGAAATTCGAGCACAAACGGGACGTTTGCGCTATATCGTTTCAGTTATGAATCAGATTGCCCTGCGTTGTAAGTCTCACCGCGGCAGCATTCATCCACATTAATCCCACAAGCTGCACACTGTCCGTGACCGTGAACCCAAACCAGCGGTGCCATCCGTCCGCAGTAAATACAGCGCCGTTGTGAGTTATTTGAATTGCTGTTGGATTGCTGGTTATTTGGCTTCTGTGAGTTCACGGTAGGCAATATCCAGGTTACGGGGTAGTGAAAGAAAGTCGCTGGGGCTGATGAAATCCGAAAAATTATCGAATTGTTCTGTTTGAATGATTTCTTC
>SKYV01000047.1 GCA_007127745.1 Balneolaceae bacterium | reverse complement strand
CCGGTTGCAGATATTTCCATCGAAATGACTGTGAAAGACCTTTCCCTGCTCCGAAAATATTTTCCCGATCTGCCCGACATCGAAAGTAATGCACGGCTCAATACCTCCATCAACGCAACCAAAAACCGGCTGCTAATAACTGGCAACCTGTTCGACCAACAGTTCCAATACGGTGAATATGGAGCCCGTGATTTTAACGCGGCATATACCGCCAACTTTCGTCATGACAATTCCCTGAAAGAGTTTAGCACAGTGGATTTACAGGTAAATAGTTCGGAAGCAACCGTTGGCGGGTACCAGTTGAAAGACAGCTATTTCAACGTCACCATGCGGAACGATTCGCTGTTGGTGAACAACAATTTCCAGCGGCTGGACGATGATCTGCGGTTCGAGTCCACATTTACAGGTTTTCTGCATGATGATCGTTTTGATATACGAATTGATGATTTTTCACTCGGAACTCAGGAATATTTATGGGTAACCGAAGGGGTTCCGCAATTGAGCTATACCAGTCGGGAAGCCCTCCATATTGATCAACTCATCTTAATCAGTGATTCCGATTATCTTGAGATCAATGGAACCTACAGTGCCGCCCCCGAAGACCGGATGGAGTATATTGTAGAAAATTTTGACCTCAGCCGGGTGTCTGACCTGATTGGCGGAAGAATCCGGTTTTCCGGAATTATGAATGGAAATTTCTTCACACAAACCCTCACCCAAATTCCGTCTATCCAGGGCGAATTGAGCGTGGAAGAAGGCAGGATACTGGACCGGTTGATCGGTGATGTATCCCTGAACAGCCAGTTCAATTCCGAGTCCAACCAGTTCGATACTGACATTCATATTTTCACTGATCCGGAAAAATATCCGCGCTATTACAACCGAAATGACGGTATCGGGCAGGATTTACGGCTGTCCGGGTTTTTTAAACTGCCCGATGATACAACCGGCCCCGACGATGACCTCTTCTATTTTGATGCCGACCTGCGGCAAATCGACATGTGGATTGCAACCTTCATTGTACCGAACATCGTACTCGAAATGGAAGGGAGTTCCACCGGCAGCGGCTACATCAGAGGGTCTGAAAACGATTTCGATTTCAGCGCCGATTTCCAGATTGAGGATGTGTACGGCCGGCCGGCCTTTACAAATACGGGATATATGCTGAATGGAGAACTTGAATTTAATCTGGATGACGGACTGTTATTTAAAGATATCCAACTGACCGATGAAAATAACGGCACAGGCACATTGTTCGGCCAGGTAGATTTGGATCGGTTTGAAACACCGGCTACTTATCTCGACCTTACTCTCGATCTGGACAACCTTCTGTTCATGAATAATCCGTATGATCCCGACATTCCGTTTTACGGAAGAATTTTAGGAACAGGTCAGGCCCAAATAACCGGAACCAGCAATTCTCCGATGTTGCGAACAACAAGGCCGCTCACTTTGTCACCGGAATCACGAATCTCCATACCGCTTGAGCCGGAAATCCAGATCGAACAGGATCGCCGTTTTATACAGTTTGTTGAATCTTTCGATCTTCCATTTTGGGAAGGAACTCTCACACAGGTTGAAAGAAACGGAGTAAATGGTGATGAGGAGGAAGAGCTCACGTTTCTGCAGCTATTCACAATGGATCTTCAATTTCAGGCACCAGACCCGGTAAATGTTCGCCTGATTTTTGACCGTGTTACCAACGATATGCTCAGTGCCAACGGAACCGGGCAAATCCGCATCTTGCTCGAAGACCAGGATGTAAGCATGTTTGGACGTTTTGGTATCCAAAGCGGTAATTATCAGTTTGTCAGTGGTGATATTTTCACCCGGCGGTTTACACTTCAGGAGGGCGGATCGATCAGTTGGTCAGGCGATCTGCTGGATGCCAGCCTTGATGTATCCGCCGTTTACCGTGCACGCCCAAACCTTTCCTCTCTGTTAACCTCACCGGGAGCCACGGCCACTACCGAGCCCGGTCAGCGCATCCCGATTGATCTGGTACTTCAGATCGGGGGAACCATCACAGCTGTGGAAAATGAATTTTTCTTCCGGGTTCCCTCAGGCATTGAAGCCAGCGTAGATCCCACGATTGCCAGCCAGATCAACAATATCAACCAAAATGATGATGAAAAACTGATTCAGGCTACCAGTATTTTACTGAGTGGAAACTTTATCCCTTCATCACAGGCACAGGGCCTGGGATTTGCCGAAGGTTTTTCAGGAACGGCATCGGTCGTTAATCCGTTGATTACCAGTCAAGTCATCAACCCCTTGTTGTCAAACCAGATCAATTCGTTGTTGCGCAGTGACATTACGTTCGATATCGACTTTAACCTTACTGCTTTCAATGAAGTAGATCTCGGTGTGGCCCTCCGGCTTTTTGATGACCGCGTAATTTTACGCCGCGAAGGACAAATTACCGGTGAACAGAGCGACATTGGCGATATTGGTGCCACTTACCGTATTAACCGGACATTTTCAGTAACGGCTTTTCATCGGCAGGACCCCACACTGAACTTTACAAGCGGATTGGAATCGAGGCAGGCTCAGGAGATGAACGGAGTTGGCCTCGAGGCCCAGGTACAGTTCAACACATGGAGAAGCCTGCGTACACGTATATCAAATGCATTCAGATCTTTTCTGGGCATAAAACAAGAAGAACAAGAAATCGAAGAAACAGAAGACATTCTGGCCAATAATTAGAAGGGCCGGATCAACCAAAAAAACAAGAATGAGTCAAAAAAGATTAAGTTCACTCGAAAAACGAATTATCGAAATTTTAAAATCGTACCCCGATGCGTCCATACCCACTCAGCTTTTGGCAGATGCACTGGACCTGTCTGATAAAAAAGGTTTCCGAAAAGTTAAACGCTCCGTAAACCGCCTGAAGCAACTCGATCACATTATTGTAACCAAAGGCAATCTGATACGGCTGAACGAACCGGCCGTGAGCGACGATAAAATGGTACAGGGCAAGCTGGATGTAACCAGCCGCGGGGATGGATATGTGATTATTGAAGGCCGCGACCAGGATATAAAAATTGCCCGGAAATATATGAGTACAGCCCTCGACGGTGATATTGTTCTTGTTAAGCTGATGGGCTATCACAAAAAAAGCAGCAAACCAATGGGGCGCATAGAAGAAGTGGTAAAACGCGCCAACACCACCTTTGTGGGAACACTGGAAGAGGCTGCAAAAAACACATTTCTTATCAAGGCAGATGTGCAATCATCCCGCATCGATTTTTTCGTTGAACCCTCCGATCTGAACGGAGCCAAAGATGGTGAAAAAGTTGCCTTTAAACTGATACAGTGGGAAGATGTGCGGGGCTATCCACAGGCAAAAATTGTGGAAGTTCTGGGAGATGCCGGTACCAACGAGGCCAACATCATGTCTATTCTGGCCGAAAAACAGTTCCACGGATCTTTCCCTCCGGAAGTTTTGAAGTTTGCTGAAAATATCCCTTATGAAATTCCGGAACAGGAGATAGAGCGCCGTCGCGATATGCGGGATGAAGTTGTTATGACTATTGATCCCGCCGATGCCAAGGATTATGACGACGGCTTGAGCATCAAAATTCTGAACAATGGCAACTATTATCTCGGTGTGCATATTGCCGATGTTACTCATTACATGCCGAGGAGTTCATCTTTGGATGTTGAAGCATTTGAACGCGGCACCAGTGTTTATCTGGTTGACCGGGTTATTCCAATGCTGCCAGAACATCTGAGCAACGGAGTTTGCAGCCTTCGGCCGAATGAAGACAAACTCGCCTACAGTTGTTTTATGGAAATAGCCCCCAACGGTAAATTGGTGGATTATTCAATTGAAGAAACGGTGATTCATTCCAAAGAACGATTCGCCTACGAAGAGGTTCAGGAGATTCTGGACGGTAAAAAAAGCCATGAATTTATCCCGGAGCTCGAAACACTGCAGGCTCTCGCAAATATTTTGCTGGACAAACGATTTCGGCAAGGTTCCATTAATTTTGAAACTCCGGAACCAAAATTCGTGCTCGATGATGACGGAAAACCGGTTGATGTGGTTGTAAAAGAAAGACTGTTTGCGCACAAACTGATAGAAGAGTGCATGCTGATGGCCAATAAAACAGTGGCATATCACGTAGATACACTGCGCAAAAAAAGTAACAAAAGAGTAAAAAATGATCACCCGTTTCTCTACCGGGTTCACGATAAACCCGATCTTGAAAAACTTCACAACATCAGGGAAACCGTAAAACCACTTGGCATTGAGCTTGACCTGGACGGGCAAATTACATCAAAAAATATCAATGAGTTACTTAAACAAATTGAAGACACTTCACTCGAAAATATTGTAAACGGTTTAATGCTTCGTGCAATGGCCAAAGCTGAATATTCACCAAAAAACATTGGCCATTTCGGTTTGGGCTTTGCCAATTATGCACACTTTACCAGCCCGATAAGGCGTTATCCCGATGTAATCGTGCATCGTTTACTGAAACGCTATAATTCGGGCAGTACAGAGTATACATACACACAATTAGAAGAATCCGGTGAACATTGCAGCGAAAGAGAACGTTATGCAGTAGAAGCTGAAAGAGATTCAGTTAAACTAAAGCAGGTTGAATTTCTTTCCGACAGGCTTGGAGAAACGTTTGCAGGTACCATCAGCGGTGTTACGGAAAATGGAATGTATGTAATACTCGACGATATATACTGTGAAGGAATGATTCGCGTTAGCGAACTAAAAGATGACTATTATGTTTTTCATCCTAAATTGCATTGCTTGATTGGCCGGTCAAAAGGCAGAAAATTCCGTCTTGGAGATCCCATCAAAGCAAAGGTAATCCGTACAGATCCTGAGAAAAGACAAATTGATCTTACGATTTCAGATTTTCAATGATAAGTGATACTTAACGATTAATTTACACATATGCGGCAGCTCTACAAATCCTCAATTATTGCTTTACTTGCTCTATTTATTTCGACTTCAGCAATCCAGGAAGCTTTTTCCCAATTCTTCTCTTTCGGAAAAAACCGCGTACAGTACGAAAAGTTTGACTGGCGATTTATCGAAACCGACCATTTCGATATCTACTACTACGATTCAAAAAACTATCATCTTGCGCAGTTTACCGCAGAAACAGTTGAGTCATCCCTGAAGCAGCTAACCGAAGATCTGGGTTCGCAGCTTACCGACCGGATACCGGTGATTATTTATGATTCGCACAGTGATTTTTCTCAGACCAATGTGGTGCAACTCCCTGTGGATGCCCAGGGAATTGGCGGGGTAACCGATAAATTTAAAAACCGAATGACCCAGCCCTTTATGGGAAATTACATCGACTTCAGGCGAACGCTCCAGCATGAGCTGCTTCACGCCTATATTAACGATGTGTACTACGGAGGATCGGTGCAATCAATCGTATCCAACAACATTCAGCTTCAATTTCCACTCTGGTTTGAAGAAGGCCTTGCCGAATTTCTTGCCCTCGGCTGGGATACACAGACCGATATGTATATGCGCGATGCTGTTTTGAACAACTATCTTCCCCCGCTACCCCAGTTGAGTGGTTTTTTTGCATACCGGGGCGGGCAATCTTTCTGGTATTTTATTGAAGACCAATACGGCCGGCCCAAAATCACAGAAATTATGCAGCGAATCCGAACCACCCGGAACATACAACAGGCACTGGTTCAGTCGCTTGGTCTGCAGATTGATGAACTTTCGCAGCGATGGCGAGAATACTGGCGCCAGCGATATTTCCCCGAAGTTGCCGACCGCCAAACACTCGGCAGTGTTGCCACACAAATTACCACCCGTGCCCGGTCTGGTTCGTATAATACTAGCCCGACCATTTCCCCGGCCGGCGACCGCATCGCAATGATTACCAACCGCAGGGGAGTCTTTGATGTGGTTGTGGTAGATGCCAATACTGGCGAACGGTTAAAAACAATTATCAGCGGCGCTGACAATCCCATGTTTGAGGAGCTGAATGTATTAAACCCTAATCTTGCCTGGTCGCCTGACGGTACGCAGATAGCACTTTCAAGCAAATCTGAAGGATCTTACAATTTAGCCATCGTTGATTATGAATCTCTGAGATCCCGTACCATCCGTTTCCCGCAACTTGATGCAATCAATTCGGTAGCCTGGTCTCCTGATGGCAGAAAAATTGCCTTTGATGGCAACATCGGCCCCTATCAGGACATTTTTGTGTACAACCTGGAAACCAGTGATTTTATAAACGTGACAAATGATGTTTTTTCTGACAAGGAACCGGCTTGGGGAGCTGATTCCGAATATATTTATTTTGTGTCTAATCGGGGCGATCGGGTTCAGCCAGGCACCTATCAGGCGGGTTATTCCATCATGCAACACGATTCGTTTTATGAAACCGATCTCTATCGGGTACGTGTTGGCAGCAACCGAATAGAACGGCTCACAAATACTCCCAACTGGTCAGAAAATCAACCTGCAATTACACGAAACGGCCGCATTGTTTTTGTATCTGATCAGAATGGAATTCCAAATATTTACGAGTATGATCTTGACAGCCGGTCAGTCTATCCGCTAACAGATCTGCAATCCGGTGTGATGCAAATATCGATCTCCGCTGACGGAACCCGGCTTGCGTTTAATTCATTAAACCAGGGATTTCCGGACATTTTTATGATGCGTTCTCCTTTCAGCCAGAGACGCAGTGAGCCTTTGCCTCCCAATAACTGGGCGCAAGAACGGGAACGAACCCAACCGAAAGACCGTGTGCCTGCTATTGGTTATGTTCAAGAGATGATCAATGCGCGCCAGCAGGGCAACTATATCTCTACCAGGCTCTTAACACCTGAAGATGTACAGGAAGATGAATCACTGGCTGAACAGCAAACCGAAGAAACTGAAACCGATACCACCGAAGAACGGGTTTCCGACAGCAGCCGCATCGATTTCAGAAACTACCAGTTTGGTGAAGCAGTTGTTAGCGACACGACAATCGAATTAAGTGACGATCCTCAAAACTTTATACCCGATGGAAATGTAACGGAAAGCGGCTATTTCCAGCCCAAAGAGTACAGGCTGCAATTTTCTCCGGATTTTAGTTATGCCGCAGGGCAATTAAGTTCCTACTACGGAACTTCCGCTTTTGCATTTGTAACTCTGTCCGATCTTTTTGGAGATCATCAGCTATCATTTGGGTCCAATCTGGTATTTGATCTGCGGGACAGTGATTACACATTCCAATACGGATACCTCAGAAACCGAACCAATTTTTACGCAACGTTTTTCCATCAATCGCAAAATTATCAAACCTTTTTCGGAGATCTTCTCCGATTCAGAACCTATGGTGGTTCCGTTGATTTTCAATATCCCCTGAATCGTTTCCAGCGTATTGATTACGGAATTTCGGCCATTGGAATTGCCCGGGATTTCAGCACCATTCAGGGCCTGGGTGGAAGAAATGTGAGTAACGAACACAGCTGGTTCCTCTATCCCCAGGTAAGTTTTACAGGAGATTATACCATCCCCGGCTTTATCACTCCTGTCGGGGGCAGCCGCTATTCTGTTCAGCTATCAGTAAGTCCACCGGTAACATCTGAAACTCCACAGTTTGCCACTTTGTTGGGAGATTTCAGGCAATACATTAATCTTGGCTCTCAATATTCGCTGGCCTTCAGAGGTGCCAGTGCCGTATCCTATGGCCGCGATTCCCAGACATTTTTTATGGGTGGTATGCTTGGGTGGATCAACCAGCGATGGTCGGATGCAGAAATTCCATTCGAACGGCTTGCCGATACATTCTTTACTCTTCCAGCCACTCCCCTGCGGGGCCATGAATTTAACACCATTTTTGGAGACAAATTTACACTCATAAATGCTGAATTCAGATTCCCGCTGTTTGCAGCCGTATTGCCGGGTCCAATCCCCATTTTACCGCTGTGGAATCTTACCGCCGTGGCGTTTGTCGATGCTGGCGCGGCCTGGGGTTTTGATGTGCCATACTCCCGATTTTCAGATCAACAGGGAAACCCGATTGTTTATTATGAAAATCCCGGCCATTTCCAGGGCAAAATAGGAACCAAACGTCAGGGTTACATTAACCCTAATACAGGCCTGTTACGAGATGGACCGCCTCAGCAGGGTGATATTGAAACAACATTTGTTGACGGAGATATTCTGATTGGCGCCGGATTTGGATTGAGAACGATTCTACTTGGCCTGCCATTCCGGTATGATGTTGGGTGGCCATACGGACGAAGCGGATTCCAGGGCAGGCCCATTCATTACTTCTCAATCGGAATTGATTTCTAAGCCATAATTTCACACAAATTTAAACCGTTTTTTTTAATCCGGACAGCAACTGTTTAAAGGTAGCTGCCCGGATTTTTTAATTTGTTGAGTACTATTTCATCTTTTTTACAACCGCCACTTTACAACCACCACAGATAATGAAAAAACTGATTACACTTCTCACACTAATCTTATTTTTATCTTTTGTAGCAAATTCTCAACCACTGTATCAAAATGCCGAAGCTTCGACAGAAGACCGGATTGAAGACCTGTTGGATCGCATGACTCTCTATGAAAAAATCGGGCAGATGACGCAGTTAAACATCACAATGGTTAATCCATCCTGGGATCAGGGTGACGTTATTCTTGTTGAAGAAGCAGCCAGGGATTTAATCAGCAACCATCACATCGGCTCATTTTTAAACGGAGAGGCCGTGCCCCCGCAGCAATGGTTTGAATATATGGACGGGTTGACGCGTATTGCGATGGAGGAATCTCGTCTCGGCATCCCGATTATTTACGGAATTGATCATATACATGGTGCCAGTTACCTGGGTGAAAGCACTATTTTTCCGCAAAATATAAACATCGGTGCAACTTTTAACACCAACCACAGCTACCAAACCGGGTGGGTAACAGCTTACGAATCGGCTGATATCGGTCACCATTGGAACTTTGCTCCGGTGCTCGATTTGGGAGTCAACCCCATCTGGGCACGATTCTGGGAAACGTATGGTGAAGACCCTTATCTCGCCTCACGAATGGGCGAAGCTTATGTGCACGGCTATCAGGGAAATGAAGAAATAGCACCGTATAAAGTAGCTGCTACGGCAAAACATTTTCTTGGATACTCTGATCCCCGCTCCGGGTGGGACCGAACTCCTGTACATATCGGTGACCAGGCTTTGCACGAGTTTCACCGGCCGCCCTTCCAGGCTGCTTTGGATGCAGGTGCTAAAACCGTGATGCTGAATAGCGGTGAAGTAAATGGTGTACCCGTCCATGCTTCTTACGAGCTGGTTACCGGGCTGCTCAGAAACCAAATGGGATTTGATGGCGTTGTTTTGACCGACTGGGAGGATATCGGCAAGCTGTATGATTTTCACCGGGTTGCAGAAAATTACAAAGAAGCAACGTACCTGGCCGTTAAAGCCGGTATTGATATGAGTATGACGCCTACTTCGCTTCAATTTAATGAAGCTTTGCTGGAGCTTGTGGATGAGGGCAGAATCACCGAGGAACGGATTGATGAATCCGTTCGGCGAATTTTAAGATTAAAGTTTGAACTCGGCTTGTTTGAAAATCCATACCCCAGAAACGACCGGTTTGACCGAATTGGCACCGAAGAAAGCAGGCTGAAAGCGTTACGGGCTGCTGAAGAATCCATCGTTTTGTTGAAAAATGAAAATGATGTTCTGCCGCTTCAGCATCCTCAGCAGATTCTCTTATTTGGCCCTACGGCTAATAATAAAAGAAACCTTTCCGGCGGCTGGACACTCTCCTGGCAGGGCGGTGATGAAGAACAATATCCGGTAAATATGCACACCATTTACACTGCCGTGAAAGCACAATACCCGGATGCAGATATTGAAGTAATTTCAGAAATCCCGATTTCTGGCAGCAGTGATGAAATTCAGCTTTTCTTCAGCGGGCTTGAGCGGGCAGATATGCTGATCTATGCCGGCGGCGAAGAGCCCTACACTGAATTTATCGGCAACATCACGGATATGACATTGCAACAAAATCAGCTTGATGAAATTGCTTTCTTAACCGAGTCGAGTACACCTGTTACACTGCTGATGATTGCCGGGCGCCCGAGATTGGTAACGGACATTATTCAGCAGGTGGATGCATTTCTTTTTGCAGGTTTACCCGGTTTTGAAGGAGCAGAAGCCATTGCTAATATCCTCAGCGGAGAAGTAATTCCAAGTGGAAAGCTGCCATATTCTTACCCGCAGCACACCGGGCACTTTGTCAATTACAACCATAAGCCAACTGATGTCTATTTCTTCGACCCGGATGTAGCAAACCACATTGCACAGGGAACCGAGAACACATCGCTGTTTCAGTTTGGCGACGGACTCAGTTACACAACTTTTGAGTACAGCAATTTTTCACTCTCATCATCAGAGCTGACCGTAGATGATTCGATTACTGCAACAGTGACGGTTACAAATACCGGAGAATTTGACGCCAAGAAATCAATACTATGGTTCCTTTCAAATAAAGTGGGCAGGTATACACGGCCTGTTAAGGAACTAAAGCATTTTGAAAAAATAGAACTCGCAGCAGGTGAATCAGCAGAACTTTCATTTGAAATCATTCCGCTGAAGTCATTAGCATATCCCGACAGCAAAGGAGAGCCGATACTCGATCCCGGTGAGTTCAACTTGCAGGTTGGATCTCTGGATGCGGATTTCAGGCTCGTACATCAGTAATCAACCGGTTCAGTACTTGACCAACAATTTTTAAGTAATCATCGATTACTTGAAAACATAAAAAATGGTATGTCTGTCGCGGTCAGATAACATTATTCTGTCCTTATCGAAGATTAGAATAAGTGCGGTGCTTTGGGTTTAACAGCATACCATTTTTTAATTGCTAAAAATCAATCCTGAAATCTGTCTTCTGGTAATTTGGCTGCATCCAGTTTACAATGAGTGTTTGTGAATCGCGATCAAAATGCCATTGGTTTTCTCCCTCACCCCGGCCAAGCTCCTCCTCGTTTGCAGTAATCCGTACGGGCTCATCCACAAATTTAAATCTCAGTTCCAGCTCCTTTTCCTGTGATTGGCCCTGGTAGCTTCTCACCATTCTGCCGATGGTAAATGTAGAAAAATCATCATGTTCAAAATACCTGAAAGCAGTGGAGCTAAACTCGCCTAATTGATATCTTGTGGTTACTCCGTCATCTTCATACAACCTGAACGAACTGGCACCACCGCCATATATCTCAAATATCAGATCATCATTTGAACCTGCCAAAATACTCCGGCTGTAATTCCGATACGGAATGATTGAACCTGCTCTCACAAAAACCGGAATTTTATCAATGGGTGCTTCTACAATCCATGAACTTCCGCCATCGTATTCCGTGCCATCCCAATAGTCGTACCAGGTTCCCGGTGGTAAATAAACCAGCCGCTCATCCTCCCCACTTTCAAAAATCGGAGCCACCAGCAAGGCATCACCAAGCTGGAACTGTGTTGTATTTCTACCATCACCACGAACCGGTTTCTCCCTGGTTGCCCGCACCAGGTGCGCAAGGCTGTAAATATACGGAAACAAGCGGTGCCTCAATTCTGTCAATGCTTTGAATTGCTGTTCTGCAAGATCTGAGTACCCGGCAAAGAGAGATGAAAAATCACTGTTTGGAGAAATGTTCAAGCCCATTATGGTATGGAATGCAGCAAACTGAATCCATCTGATAAAAAGCTCTTCTGAAATTTCCGGTTCACCTGCAGGGTTATTCATCGGTACAAAATGCATCAGGTATGGAATTTCATACGTAGATAACCTCAAATCAGCCGACAATTCAATCTGTTTCAACAAATCTTCAAATGACGGGCTTTTACTGTCGGCACTCCCGTCATAAATTCCACTGTGAAGAGTTGGCAATGTTTTGGACTCCGGTTGGTGTGCTATGTTTGGCCAACTCATCACAAAGCCGCGACTTTCCGGCACATGTCCTCTCTGCATCACGGATTCAAATAAGGATTTTACAGTATTAACAGATGATGGCTCCGGGATTTTCAAAAAATCGAACTCCAAAACCGGGAGCAATATTTCATCCGGATGCTGCCCGAACCATCTACCAACCGGTTCAACTCCTTTCATGATATGGTTTTGGTGAAAATCGGTCTGGGTTTGTCCAATCCCGTTTGTGTTGTCAACCATTTGCAAAGAATCCATTTTGACCCAGATACCATCTACAGAAATATTCTCTTCAATCAGCTCATCGGCCAGTTGCCGGGCCTCCAATCCGCTGTTCATACCGCCATAGAGCGTGCCAAATGCCCATGCGGGCGGAATTACAATACGTTCATCCCGTTTGGCTAAAAATGGATCCTGGCCGGGGTGTACCGTTTCCGGAAGAGCAAAGCCATATGGCTGATTTTCATCATTCAGGGTAAGGTGAAGTTTATCAACAACAAATCCGCTTTGCCCGCCTGATTCAACCCGCAGCTCGTAATGCCCGGCTGACTCAAAATAAACAGAAACTGGCTGTCCGGATCCGGCATCTTCCGTCTGCCATTTTAAAACAGGAGATTTGTCAATGATTAACCGACTGCTTTGTATCAAAAACTGATTCTGATCCAGTATCTGCAATGGCAGTTCACTTTCAGGGGAATTTACTTCTGTAAGATTGGCTAACAGATAAACCGTGTATTCTCCGGGATTTCGAACATAGAACGGAAAGGTGAGTGTGCCGCGGACTGCCGTGGTATCATAAAAAGAAACCATGGATTCGGAGGTGAGAGTAGGCTGAACATGCCAATTGTTTTGTTCCGGCAGGTTTTGGGCATTTATAGAAATAATCCCCTCAACCTCATAAAAATCGGCTTCGGGCACATGAGTGCACGACATTACAAAACAGAGTGAAAAAAGTATTACCAGTTCCCGCGCAAAAAATGTTCGTATTATCTCCACCATTCTTACTCAAATTATCATCATTGGCCGGCCCGTAAAAAACTGCTCTTATTTGATGTCTTCACACCAAGCAATTCCATCATCGCAGGCTTGCCGATTCATTGATAATAACCGAAAAATGTAAGAATGGAAACGGGAATAGCTAAAATTCCGATCTTCTTTTTAACTGTTTGCCTCGTTTACAGCTTTTTTGAAATCTTTAGAAACTTTCAACATGGGAACGTACTGTTCGGGAACAATAACTTCTTCGTTTGTTTTCGGATTTCTTGCAACCCGCTGTGCTCTTTTTACAACCTTAAAACTGCCAAAACCTCTCAACTCTATCGTCTCACCTCTCTTCATAGCATCAATTACAGTCTCCATAAAGCCATTTACAACAGCTTCAGTTTCTACTTTGGTTAACCCGGTTGATGAAGAGATGATATCAACAATGTCTGCTTTAGTCATAATTTTTTCACTTTAATTTTCACAATTATTTAGTTTAATCTCTGTAGCCACTTATATAGCAATTTATTACAATCAAAGTAATTCCGGAGCTCTTTCGTTCATTTTGTGCCAAAATTTCTATAAAATTTTGCAAAATCTTTTATACCTTCGTTGTTGATTTAACCTATGAGACAAACTGCTTTCTATGGACACTTTTGATCTGATCATCGCCTGGCTTGAAAATCTGATCTGGAATACGCCCGAAGCAATGCCCGCCATGGTTGTTGTGCTGCTTGCGTTCGGTATATTTATAACCATCCGCCTCAGTTTTATACAAATCCGGCATTTTAAACACGGGTTAAAAGTGGTTTCCGGTAAATATGATGACCCGAAAGACGACGGGGACATCAATCACTTCCAGGCACTGAGTACCGCACTTTCAGCAACCGTGGGAATCGGAAATATTGCCGGTGTGGCACTTGCCATTCATTACGGCGGACCGGGTGCGCTTTTCTGGATGTGGATTACCGCTATTTTGGGAATGGCCATAAAATATACCGAAGTAACTCTTGCCCAGGAATACAGGATCAAAAACGAAGACGGGACGGTTTCCGGCGGGCCAATGTACTACATTGAAAGAGGTTTGGGCCCGAACTGGAAATGGCTGGCCATTGCATTTTCCATTGCTGCCGCAATTTGCGCATTTTTGACAGGAAATGCCGTACAGGCCAATACCGTAGCCGATGTAATGAACAGCGATTTTGAAATTCCGAGAGCTCTGACCGGATTTGTTACAGCAAGTTTGGTGGCAGCGGTTATTTTGGGAGGAATTAAGCGTATCGGATATGTAACGGCCAGACTGGTACCGTTTATGGCCACAATTTATGTTCTCGCAGGCCTGCTCATTTTACTTCTCCATTACGATCAGGTGATCCCCTCCATTTGGGTGATTTTATCCAGTGCCTTTAATCCACAGGCCGGGGTTCTTGGGGTTGGCTCGGGAACGTTAATTTTCACTCTAAGCTATGGTGTGCAACGCGGGCTGTTTTCGAATGAAGCCGGCCAGGGTTCTGCACCGATTGCCCACTCTGCTGCAAAAACCGATCAACCCGTACGGGAAGGAGTGGTTGCCCTGCTCGAACCTTTTATTGACACCTTGATCGTTTGCACTATTACAGGACTGGTTATTGTAAGTACCGGCGCCTGGGATATGTACCATCCCGCCACTGTAAATCCCCAATCAGACACAGTAAGCTACACCGTAACTGAAGCAGATGATCTCGGCCAAATGGATATTCTTTATTTCGAAAACGGTGTACCTGTAAACGGAGAAATGCACCGCTACGAAATTGTTGTTGATACAATGTATGCCAACCCCGATCAGACCGAACTGTTTACCGGCAGAATTGAAAACGTACATGATGCAGCTATCATCATCAGCGAGCAGGGTGAAGCATTAAACAGGCTCTATGGCGGAGTGGTTGAAAACGGTGCTCCGCTCACAGCAAGAGCTTTCGAAATTGGCCTGAGTCCGTTTTTCCCCGGAGGTGGATTCATTGTAACTCTTTCAGTGCTGCTTTTTGCAGTTTCCACTTCAATCAGCTGGAGTTACTACGGCGACAGAGCTGCACAATACCTCTTCGGGTTCAAGTCAATCTTCTATTACCGGCTTGCATTTGTTGGCATGCACTTTTTCGGGGCAGTGGTGTCACTTACCACTATATGGGCATTTGGTGATGTGATGCTGGGACTAATGGCATTTTTCAACATCATTGCGCTTTTTGCACTATCGGGTGTGGTGCTTAAGATCACCAGAAAATATTTTGAAAATACCGAAGTTTAAAAGTATACCATTTTGAAGACTACAGACCAGGTCACCATCATTCGTCATCCGCTTGTATCAAGAGATTTAACCATACTCAGAAAAACAGAAACCGATACAATCGACTTTCGTACAGCCCTGGGCCGAATCGCCACAATTCTGGCCTATTTTGCTCTCAAAGAGCTCCCTCTGCGCGAAAAAACCATATCAACCCCGATTACTACTGCCCGCGGATATGAGATTGACACCGATATTATCGTTGTGCCCATTTTAAGGGCTGGCCTCAGCCTGGTTGATGCAATTATTGATTTTGTACCTGATGCAAAAGTTGGGCATCTTGGAATGTACAGAGACGAAGACACGCATCAGCCCGTTGACTATTATTCGAAGTTGCCAAACGGCCTGGATGAGGCTTTGGTTTTGCTGGTAGACCCGATGCTTGCAACCGGTGGCAGTGCGGATGATGCCATCAATTTTCTGAAAAAACAGGGTGCAAACAACATCCGGTTTATATCCCTGATTTCGGCACCCGAAGGCCTGGATCGAATTTTAAAGAAATATCCCGATGTTTCCATTATTACTGCAGCAGTTGACGAAAAACTTAACAGCGATGCATTCATCGTTCCGGGCCTGGGCGATGCCGGAGACCGGTATTTCGGTACCGAGTAAATTCGCACTTCTTATCATCTTTTTGTTGACCGCACCTCTTGCATGCACGGATTTGTCTGACTATGATGAAGACCAGATTCGATCCACCATGAACGACTCTTTGATTGTAACAACCGAAAGCTGGAATGTTCAGATGACTTTGATGCAGGAAGGAAGAGCAAGAATGTATATCGAGGGTTCGCACGCAATCAACTATCAGGCCAAAGAACGCAAACATACCACCATAGAAGGGCCTGTTTACGTTCAGCTCTTCGATTCGCTGGGTTCCGTTGAAACCGAGGCGTGGAGCAAACGGGCCATCTATCTTGAAGAGGATGCAGAATTTGAACTTTACGATTCGGTCCGTGTTCAAACGGTTGATGACCGACAGCTTTTTTCAGAATATTTGAAATGGGCTCAAGACACCGACCGGATCACCTCCCCCAATTTTGTGACCATCATTACACCATCAGACAGTATTTCGGGACGTGGCTTTGATGGGTTGACCGACCTCTCTTCCTACACCATCACAGAACCCAGAGGACGGTTAATCGTCGATTAATGCTTCTCAGGTTCACATATCTTCTGGTACTCGCGGGCTTATTTACCGGAACGTTCTCCAGCAGCAACGTACAAGCACAAAGCAGGATAAATATCATCCAGGCCGATCGGGCTGAAGGCGGAATTGTAGATGGCCAAAATGTGAGAAAAATCCTGGGAAATGTGATCCTCTCAACCGAAAAAATGTTGATGGAAACAGACAGTGTTTATCAATTTGTGGACCGCAATATGTTGATGGCTTTCAACTCGCAGATTGAAACGGAAAATGAAATGATCTGGGCAGATACGCTCTTTCACAACACCAGGACTGAATTCAGCCGATTGCGGGGCCGGGTTATAGTTCAGTCCGAACAGAATACGGTTTTCAGTGATTCGGTAGATGTAGATCAGCAGAATGATGTCGCTATTTTCAACGTTCCCGTTCGGTTTGAGGACGAAGAGGGAACCCTGATTGCAGAAAACGGGCTCTATTACCAGGCTGTTGACAGCGCCGTATTCCGAGGAAATGTTCAACTGGCCGACTCTACACAATATCTGGAAGCCGATTCACTTTTCATGAACCGTTCTAAAGAGTTATACGAGCTGTTTGGCCAGGTTTTCGCCGATGATTTTGAAGAAAATGTGCGTTTCAGCGGAGAATATCTCTATGCCGATTCGCTCGGTTACCGGCTGCTTGAAAGAGATGCCTGGATGATGGAGGTGAACGAAGCACAAACCGACACCACTCACCTGTTTGCCGAAAAGATTGAGCTTCTTGAAACCGATACCACCTCTTTCATGGATGCATTCCGGCAAGTAAGAATCTGGTCGCCCAAATTTTCTGCCATTGCCGATACCGCTCACTATCGGGATGATCTGGACCAGTTTATACTTCGATCCTCCCCCAAGTTGTGGCAAAAAAATATGCAGCTTACCGGCCCTACAATAGAGGCGTATCTTGAAGATGACGACATCCGGTTCCTGCGATCTTATACCAACCCGATTGTGGTTCAGGAAGATTCAATCACGGGCCGTCTAAACCAAATGGCAGGAGATACGCTGCACGCCTATTTTGAGGAGGGCACAGTTGATCGGATTGTTATTTTTGATAATTCTCAAAGCATCTTTCACAACAAAGACGAAGAGGATCAGCCCGACGGTCTGATTGAAATGATTACAGCCGGTCCGCTGACCATGTACTTTACCGAGGGCGAGATTGATTCGATTGTGGCTAAACAAAATATTGAAGGGTCTTATTTGCCCGAAGATCCTGCCAATATCGACCGTACACTCGACAATTTTCAGTGGGATCCCGATCAAAAACCTGTACGGCCGGAACCCAGGCAACCCAGGCTCCCCCCCATTCCTGAAGAGCGTGCGTTCGACCTTCCGCCAAGATATTTATTATATTTGCAAACCCGAGAAGAAGATGTCGATGATGTAATTGCTGAAGAACTACTATCGGTTCAAAACACCGAATCAGCCTCATCGGGATACACCATTATTTTATACTCATTCTCATCCATCGACAGAGCTGATTCGGCCGCAGGTAATATTGAAATTCCGGATTACAGCATTCAGGTATTTCCATTCAGTCAGAATGGAAATATGTACTACCGGGTTTCAATCGGTCAGTTCGACACCTGGCAACAGGCTTTTGAAGCCGGCAGCACTCTACCGGAGCCATATAACGATCAATTTTTTGTTGACAGTTTTCCCTGACCATCCCAAAACAGACACACATTATGACCGATCACGATCAAGCATATATCATCGATTCTGTTCGAACTCCCTTCGGAAATTTCCGGGGTGCACTTTCCCCGGTTCGGACCGATGATCTTGCGGCACTCGTCATCAAAGAGCTAATGAATCGAAATTCAAGCCTCAGTCCGCAGCAAATTGATGATGTAATATTCGGGTGTGCCAATCAGGCCGGAGAGGACAACCGAAACATCGCCCGAATGGCCCTGCTGCTTGCCGGTCTACCCCACACCGTTCCCGGAGAGACGGTGAATCGACTGTGTGCATCAAGTATGTCTGCCGCAATTCATGCCAACCGGGCCATTAAAGCCGGCGATGGAAATCTGTTTGTTACCGGTGGCGTTGAGCATATGACACGCGGCCCGTGGGTCATCTCGAAAGTATCGACCCCTTTCGGGAATGATGCCGAGATGCACGATTCCAGTTTTGGCTGGCGGTTCATCAACCCGAAAATGGAAGAGTTGTACGGCACAGAGGGCATGGGAACCACTGCAGAAAATCTTGTAGAGAAATATCAAATAACCCGTGAAGATCAGGATAGTTTTGCCGCCTGGTCTCAGCAAAAAGCCGGCGAGGCTCAATCATCCGGCCGGTTTGCAGAAGAAATTGTGCCGGTTGAAATTCCGCGCCGGAAAAAAGAATCATTGATTTTCAGCGAGGATGAGTTCATTAAACCAAAAACCACTCCTGAAATTTTAGCCACACTCAGGCCTGCATTCAAAAAAAATGGCTCGGTAACTGCCGGTAATTCTTCCGGACTCAATGACGGAGCCGTGGCCATGTTGATTGCCTCCGAAAAAGCGGTAAAAAAGCATGACCTTACACCAATGGCAAGAATTGTGGCCTCTGGGGTAGCCGGGGTGGAACCACGAATTATGGGAATTGGTCCGGTTTATGCATCCCAAATTGCTTTAAAACGTTCCGGCTTAAGGCTTGATCAGATGGACATCATTGAGCTGAATGAAGCCTTTGCCGGTCAGATGCTTCCATGCATCCGGGAAATGGGGTTGGAAGATGATGACCCCCGGCTAAACCCGAATGGCGGAGCTATTGCAATCGGCCATCCGTTAGGTGCAAGCGGCGGACGAATTTTGCAGACAGCCGCTATTGAACTTCAAAAACAGAAGAAACAGTATGCTCTCGTTACCATGTGCATCGGTGTTGGTCAGGGATATGCCGTGATATTAGAAAGAATATAGAAGAGAACGGCCAGTTGTGATAAATAAAATTTGTGAAAGTGGCAGTAATCCTGCAAAATTCTGATTAAACTGCTCAATAATAATTGCAATCAATCAGATTTACTCTTATTTTTTTCGACTTATCAATTTTGCAAAATAAAAGAGAATCCCGTGAATACGATTAGTAATAAAACATACAATGCCAAGCCAGGCTCAGTAGAAAAAAAATGGGTATTGGTAGATGCAGAAGACAAACCGTTAGGAAGGGTTAGTAGTCAGGTTGCATCTATACTCAGAGGAAAAAACAAACCGGAATTTACACCTCACATTGATACGGGGGATAATGTAATCGTCATCAATGCTGAAAAAGTGGCACTTACCGGAAAGAAAATGACGGACAAACAATATTTTCGTCATACCGGATATCCCGGCGGCGAAAAATTCACATCAGCCGAAGAAATGCTCGAGAAGGATCCCACTTCGCTGATCACAAAATCCGTTAAGGGAATGCTCCCGAAAAACAAGCTTGGCAGGAAATTGTTAACCAACCTGCGGGTATATGCAGGCCCGGTTCATCCGCACACTGCACAACAACCGGAAATTATAGAGAACTAAACATTTAATATGGCTAAAGCGAACTATATAGGTCGAAGAAAAACATCCACCGCCCGGCTCTACATAAAAAATGGAAAAGGGGAAATTCTTGTGAATGGTACACCGATAGAAGATTATTTCAGTACCAAGGCAAGGCTAAATATTGCAAGACTCCCACTTACCGTTGCTGAGCTCGATGGCGAATACGATATTAAGGTAACTGTTCGCGGTGGTGGAATTACAGGACAGGCCGGTGCGGTTTCACTTGCACTTGCCCGTGCTATCGACGACCTGCACGAAGACAAACATTCAGTTTTAAAACAACACGGTCTCCTGACAAGAGACGACCGCATGGTTGAACGTAAAAAATACGGACAGCCCAAAGCCCGTAAGAGATTCCAATTCTCGAAACGGTAATGAATATAAAGAGCAGGGTGTAAAGCTCAGTGGGATATCAATCCCGATCAAACTGCCCTGCTGCTTACTCAACAAGTTTATCATGAAAATGCAGTATTACACTGCAGCTTGTAAGCTGAGCCCTGAAAAACACATACACAGCGACCCTTCGCCGAGTGTTTCGTTGCAGTGCAACGGGATGGGTGCCTTGGGGATGACCTGTGTAGAGGACAAACTCAAACAAACATATTTAAAAACATGCCTAAAACTGCTTCAGTAGAAGAACTACTCAAATCCGGTGCCCACTTCGGACACCTTACACGACGATGGAATCCAAAGATGAAAGAATTCATCTTTATGGCCCGCAACGGAATCCATATCATCGACCTCAAAAAAACCGAAAAGTACCTGCAGGAAGCACTCAATGAAGTGACTAACCTTGCACGTGCAGGTAAAACCATCCTGTTTGTGGGAACCAAAAAACAGGCGCAGGATATTATCAAAACCGAAGCTATCCGCTGCGGTATGCCTTTTGCAACACATCGCTGGCTGGGCGGAATGCTGACCAATTTCAGCACGGTTCGAAAAAGTATTTCCCGTATGGAGGAAATTGAAAAAATGAAAACTGACGGCACGTTCGATGAGCTCACGAAAAAAGAAGGGCTGATGCTGGATCGTGAACGTGAAAAACTTGAACAAACTCTGGGTGGTATTGCTAACATGAACCGCCTGCCGGGCGCCGTTTTTGTTGTTGATACCATTAAAGAACACATCGCCATGAATGAAGCGGTGAAACTGAATATTCCCATTGTAGCGATGGTAGATACAAACAGCGATCCCGACATCCCGGACTACATTGTTCCGGCCAACGACGATTCAGCAAGAACCATTCAACTCGTTACATCACTGGTTGCCGATGCCATCATTGAAGGCAACGCCGAACGTGAAGCTATGAAAGAAGAAGAGTTGATGGAACAAGCTGCTGAAGAGGCCAAAGTTGCCGTTGACAAAGATGAAGAACAGCCAGAACAACCGGCAGAACCCGAAGTAAAAACCAAGCGCAGAAAACGCAGAAGAAAAAAAGCCGAGCCTGCTAAAAAAGAGGGTTCAAAGCCATCCAAAACAGAGGATGAAGAGAAGTCAGAAAAAAAAGACAACAATACTGATAAAACCGAAGAGAGCTCTGAGTAAGAGCCTTCTGTAAACCGAAATTGCTAAACAGATACAGACATGAGCATTAGTGCAAAAGATGTAATGAAATTACGCGAAGCCACCGGGGCCGGAATGATGGACTGTAAAAAAGCCCTGACAGAAACCGATGGCGATTTTGACAAAGCCGTTGAATTTTTGCGTAAAAAAGGACAAAAAGTATCCGAAAAACGAGCTGACAGAGAAGCCAACCAGGGACTGGTTTTGATTAAAATCAGTGATGACAAGAAAAAAGCTTCTGCAATTGAAATTAATTGTGAAACCGACTTTGTAGCCAGAAACGACGATTTTCAGGCACAGGCACAGTCATTTCTCAACACTGCGTTTGAACACGAAACCGGCACAATTGAGGAACTTATTGGTCAGAAAACAGACGGGATTACCATTGAAAAACACCTTGAAGAAATGGTGGGTAAAATTGGTGAAAAAATTGAAATCAGCCGTGTGCTGCACATCAACACATCCGGTACTCTCGTGAAATACATCCACCCCGGCAATCAGCTTGGTGTGATTGTTGAATTTGAAGCAGAGATCGACAAAGATGAAGTAGGAAAAGATGTTGCCATGCAGATTGCTGCCATGAACCCGCTGGCCGTAACACGCGACGGCGTTGACACATCTGTGGTGGAAAAAGAGCTTGAGATTGCCAAAGAGCAATTGATTAATGAAGGCAAACCGGCCGAAATTGCCGAAAAAGCCGCTCAGGGTAAACTTCGCCGATTTTATGAAGACAGAGTGCTTCTGGAGCAAAAATTTGTGAAAGACAACGGTATCTCTGTAAAACAGTACCTTGAAAAAGAGAATGTGCCTCTGGTACGATCCTTCCACAGGATCCAGCTCGGAGAATCGTAAAAAGTTGATTAATTAAAAAAGCTGCCTTAATGGTAGCTTTTTTTTTGTCTGAATCTTTTATGTTCCGTTACATTTAAGAATTCTCAACCAAAACCTTATAAACTCGAATATTTTGGCCAAAAACTATAAACGTATTTTACTGAAATTGAGCGGTGAGGCACTGCTTGGCGAACAAGGGCACGGAATTGATGCAAAAATGCTTGCACACTATGCGGATGAAATCAAGCAGGTGCAAAATCACGGAATCGAGGTTTCTGTTGTAATTGGCGGAGGAAATATTTTCCGGGGTATAAAAGGAGCAACCGAAGGAATGGATCGTGTTCAGGGTGATTATATGGGGATGCTTGCCACCATGATTAACAGTATGGCTCTGCAAGACGCTCTGGAAAGAAAAGGAGTCCATACACGGCTTATGAGTGCCATCCGAATGGAAGAGATTGCCGAACCGTATATCCGCCGGCGGGCTGTTCGCCACCTCGAAAAAGAACGGGTTATTATTTTTGGTGCAGGTACAGGCAACCCCTATTTCACTACAGATACTGCCGCATCCCTGAGAGCCATTGAGATTGAAGCTGACGTTATTCTGAAAGGCACACGGGTAAATGGCATTTATGACTCTGACCCGGAAAAAAACAACGATGCCAAAAAGTTCGACACCATTAGTGGAGACGAAGTACTCCAGCGCCGGCTGAATGTAATGGACTTAACAGCGTTTACACTCTGCCGAGACAACAAGACTCCCATCATAGTCTTTAATGTAAACAAAGCCGGCAACCTGCTGAAAGTCGTCAATAAAGACCGCTCGATTGGTACCACAGTAGTTTGGGATAAAAAGTAGTTTTCTTAAATTAAAGGATTCACGGTGTATCCTTATTTGTACAACAGGATATCTGAAACTATACCGGGAGATCCATCAATACAGGCCGTATTGTAACTTAAAACCAAACATGTGAACTATGATACCTGATGAACTTCAAATAATTATCGAAGAAGCCAAAGAAAAAATGGCGGAAGCCACGGCTTTCTGCAAAAAAGAATTTTCTCACATCCGTGCCGGCAAGGCAAGCCCTTCATTGCTCGATCACATAAAAGTAGATTATTACGGATCTCAGACTCCACTCAATCAGCTTGCAACGGTTTCTGCTCCCGAGGCCCGGCTGCTTACCGTACAGCCGTACGACAAATCGGTACTGGAAGACATTGAAAAAGCCATTATGGCATCCAATCTTGGATTAAATCCCAACAACGACGGTACCATCATCAGAATTCCCTTCCCGATGCTGTCTGAAGAGCGACGTAAAGAACTTGTTAAAAAATCCAAAGAAGTTGCCGAGCAGGGGCGCATTAGTATTCGCAATGCAAGACGGGATGCCAACGATGAGATCAAAAAGACCGTTCAGGACGAATCACTGCCCGAAGACAGCCGCTATGAAAGTGAAGAAGAAATTCAAAAACTGACTGACACTTACATCGGCAGAATTGATGAGTTGCTCGAGGTTAAAGAGTCGGAAATTATGACCGTCTGAAACATCCCTCCCTCTCTTGCATCTCAGCGTATTTGCAATTATTCTGCAAGCAGTTTCTGCTTTTTTAAGGAATAATTGTGCTCTGTATTTGCGATATTTCATGCCTGTTGAAACTTGATACGACCAAATCAAACCATCTGATTACATTCTGAAATTTCATCATACTTTCTGAACTCTGATTCTTTTTTCTCGATAGCATTTCATGTATATATCTGAACTTGAATTACACGGCTTTAAAAGTTTTGCCCATAAAACCCATGTCAAGTTTGATGATGGCATCACAGCCATTGTAGGCCCAAATGGGTGTGGAAAGTCGAATATTGTGGATGCACTGCGCTGGGTACTCGGAGAACAGCGCCCCACTCTGCTCCGGTCAAGTTCAATGAGTAATGTAATTTTCAACGGTACGGCCAAAAAAAAGGCTCTCGGAATGGCCGATGTATCTCTCACCTTTGTTAACGACAAAGGAATCTTGCCGGTTGAGTACAGCGAGCTTACCATTACACGGCGGCTGTACAGATCGGGAGACAGTGAATATCTCATCAACAACACTCCCTGCCGGCTGAAGGACATTATGGACCTTTTTATGGATACGGGAATGAGTTCTGACGCCTATTCGGTGATTGAACTGAAAATGGTGGAAGAAATTCTGAATGACCGAAACAACGACCGCCGCCGGTTGTTTGAAGAAGCCGCCGGTGTAACCCGCTACAAAGAAAAAAGAAAACAGACACTCAGAAAACTGGATGAAACGCTGAAAGATCTGCAGCGGCTTGAGGATATTTTGGTTGAAATCCGGAAAAAAGTGCGCTCACTCGAAATTCAGGCCGGAAAAGCCGCGAAAGCCAAAGCTTTCAAAAAAGAGCTGGAGCACCTCGACAAGGCGTACACACTGCATGAATACAGTAATATAAACGAAGAGCTTGAGCCACTTCAAACACGAATCCTCAATTCAGAGAAAGAGAAAAAAGAGATTTCCGGACGCCTCTCGGAACTTGAAGCCACCGAAGAAAAAGCCAGAACCCATCTGCTCGAAAAAGAAAAGGTAGAAGCTGATGCCAAAAGGCGGGTTAGCCAGCTCCACTCCTCCATCCGGGAGATGGAGACCAACCTCACCATTCTGAAGGAAAAAATATCCAATGAAGAAGGTGTCATCAGGCAGTATCAATCGGATATTGAACAGAGTGAGGTTGATATCAAGGAACTGGAAGAGCTGAAAAAATCTCACAAAAAAACTCTCGAAAATCTGGCTGATGAAAAAGAGAAATCCGAGCAGAGTCTAAACAAATCGAAAGATACATTTTCAGACGTTCAACAGAAGTACACAAAAATTCGCCATGAACTGTATGAGCTGGAAATAGCCATCAGTGATGCAAACCAAAAGCTGACATCTCTGCAATCGAGCCGCATTAAACTGGAATCAAAACTGGAAAGCAGTGAAGACGATCAGCTCAGGATTGTCAGGGATATTGAAAATTTTGAGGATGAGATTCTGAACTCAAAAGGCGAACTCGGCCTGATTAAAGAAAAAGCCGATACCCTCTACTCAGATATTGAAAAACAGGAGCAGTTGCTCGAAAAAGCGATTTCCAAGCGCAGTGAACTTGAAGAAAATCAGGAATCGCTCAGGGAAAAACTCCGCTCGTTGAAAAGTGAAAAAGATGCCGTTCAGTCTGAAATTTCTCTTCTACAGAGTATCGCCGAATCGAACGAGGCCATGCCGGGTTCTGTGGCCTATTTGATGGAGCATCACGCCGGAGAATTCCAACTGCTCAAGCCGGTTGGCGAAATTCTTCAAACATCCGAAGAGTATACAGCAGCCCTGGAAGCAGCCCTGGGTGATACCGTAAATTACATCGTCACCGATACTCTGGACAGTGCCAAACGTGCATCTGCTCTTTTAAAAGAAAAAGAAAAAGGCCGGGCGACGTTTGTTCCGATTCAGGCTTTGCATCGTTCGCAAAATCAACTTCCGGGATCCATTCTGGAGCACGTCTGGCACGATGATGAATTTCAAAAAATGGCTCGCCTGCTGCTTGGAAACATCCTGATTGCAGAAGATCTTGAAGAAGCCACCGGGCTGTTAAAAAAAGAAGGAGCGGCAGCCGTAACCCTTGATGGAGACCTGATCACCTCCAACCATATCCTTAAAAGCGGAAGTAAAAATAAGCAGGCCGGAATTCGGCTGGGACTGAAAGACAAACTTGATAAATTATCTCTGAAAGAGTCTGAACTCGACACCGCAATTGAACATCGCGTGGGCCAACTTGAAGAAGTGAAAAGTGAGCGACAGTCTCTGAATGTAGGTGCTATCCGTCAGACCATCAAAGAGCTGCATAAGACTGCCCGGGAGTATGAACAGGATATGAGCCGGTATCAGTCGGGAATACAGGTTTATGAAAAAAACATTGCCGATTTAAAAAACAGAAAAGAAGCCCTGGCCGGCAACCTGGATGTGGCGGCCGAGGAGCTCGAGGAGCTTCAACCAAAGCAGAAAGAATATCAGCAGAAAATTTCGGACCTGAGTAAAGAGCAGCAAGAAAAAAAGAACATATTGCAGAGGCTGGAAGAAGAGCGCGCCATTGCCCAGAATCGCTATAATGATGCCCGCCTGAAACACCAGGACTTGAAGAACAAGGCTGAAAATCTTGAACGCGACATTCAGCGTGCCGAAAACGGCATTTCAAGCATTACCTCAAGGCTGGAAACCCGGAACAAGCTGATGACCGAAAGCCGAAAAAAAATTGAATCCTATTCCGGACAAATCGAACAAACCTCAAAAAAACTCGAAAAATCCCGCAGCGAAAAAACAGTAGCTGATGAAAAGCTTGAACATGCAGAAAAAGAGAGCAGCCGTCAGCGAGGGCACATCAACGAAATTGAAAAAGAGCTGAAAGAACTTCGAAAGAAAAAAGAGGTGAACCTGGAACTTGTGCATCATTTGACGATGGCAAGAGAAAAATTTGAAATGCAGGCACAGGGCCTGGCCGATCATATCTGGGAAACCTATGGTATTTTGATGGATCAGCTCAGTGAAGAACTGCCTGAGGGCATGGAACCGGACGATGCAAAAGTGAAAATTACCTCACTGCGGCAGAAATTGCAGCGAATCGGTGATGTGAACCCGCTTGCCATTGAAGAATTTGAAGAGGAAAAAGAGCGCCTCGATTTTTATGAGGGCCAGATTGAAGATCTTCAGAAAGCTGAAAAAGAGATGCGGGAAACCATCCGGGAAATCAACCAGACTGCAACACTGCGTTTTAACGAAACATTTGAAAAAATCCGGCAAAATTTTAAATCGGTTTTCAGCACGCTTTTTCATGAAGACGATTTTTGCGATCTGATTATCGAAGAAGACGCTGATGACCCGCTGGAATCAAAGATAGAAATCAGAGCCAATCCCAAAGGCAAGCGGCCATCCGGAATCAATCAGTTGTCCGGTGGTGAAAAAACATTGACAGCCATTGCCTTGCTGTTTGCCATCTACCTGGTGAAACCCAGTCCGTTTTGTGTACTGGACGAGGTGGATGCTCCGCTGGACGATGCCAATATTGAGCGGTTTTCTCAAATGCTCCGGACGTTTAGCGAAGACACTCAGTTCATCATCATTACCCACAACAAAAAAACCATGTCGAAGGCAGAGATGATGTATGGAGTAACCATGCCAGAAACCGGTGTGAGCCGCCTGGTGGGGGTAAAGCTGGATGAAGTGGAAGAGGTTTAACCCGGATATCTTACAGAGAATTAGTGAAAAATGATGTAACTTTATGATTATTCTCTCTTAGCCTGCATTTCTCACCAAGAAATTTGGCTTTGGGCAAGGCGTCACTAAAATGGTGGCGGAAACGTACCTGAGTACGTTGAGCAAAACATTTTTGGGAAAACGCAGCCCAATGGTAAATTTCGCAGCGTTTGACAGGGTGTTTTTAAAAAAAGGTTTTAATTGTATGCTAAGATGTTAAAAATCAAATT
>SKYV01000004.1 GCA_007127745.1 Balneolaceae bacterium | reverse complement strand
CGTTGGTCATGCCGGAGTAGCCGAAAAAGTCGCGCATCTGCTCGTAGGTGTCACCGTCGGCTCCGTTCAGTGCCATGGCAAATGCGGTGGAAATGCTGAGGGGTGAAACGAAAAATGGCTGGTTTTCCTCTTTCTCATGAAGCATATTGAGCAGGCGAAAGGAGAAATCGTTGGATGCTTCGGCAACCAGTTTTTCCTGTGCGGAGAGTTCTCGGGGCAGCTCCCTTTCGGTTTGATCTGTTCCGTCCGCAGAGCTGAACAGGTCGCAGCCTACAACAGACAAAATCAACAAAAAGGGGAGGAGGTAAATATGATATCGTTTCATCGTTTTCTGTCTCGGTTTTAGTTGATGTCTGCTATTATTACACGAGAAAATTGGAGTATACCTATTCGGAAGGGGAAAAGATTTTTTGATTACAGATTGAAGTTTATTTCAAAGAGAATTGAACAGAATCCAATTACCGGCCTTCGCACTGTTTCAGGCATTCATCAACTGAGTGAGCCACATTCAGAATATCTCCGTTTTTTGGTTTGATGAACCCGGTTGCCATGGCGTTATCGATCATTGCGAGAAGCGGATCAAAAAAGCCGTTCAGGTTCAGTACTACCACCGGTTTTTTCAGGATTCCGATCTGGTTCCATGTGATGATTTCCAGCAGCTCTTCGAGAGTGCCGAATCCGCCGGGCAGCGCAACAAAAGCGTCTGCCCGAGAGGCCATTTCCGATTTTCGCTGGTGCATATCGTCCACGGCAATCAGCTCGGTAATTCTCTGGTGGGGCACTTCTCTTCTGAACAGATCTCTTGGAATAACGCCGATGACATCACCTCCGGCAGACATCACCGCATCGGCAAGCCGCCCCATAATTCCAATAGATGCCCCGCCGTAGATCAGCCTGTGGCCGTGGAAGCCGATCTGCCTGCCAAACTCTTCGGCCTGCTCAATAATAGAGGGATCATTTCCGGCAGATGAGCCGCAGTAAACGCAAATATTCATGATATTTCATTTTTTGATGAAGAGTTTTTTGCAGCAGCATCGTGGTTCTTGCAGCACAGATTATTCGTAGCACCACTAAGAAGATGTATATAAAATAAAAGTTACCTTTTAAAAAGTGGTGCCACGAATTCTCAGAATATGAATCAGAGGCCCCACCAGGCAAAGATCAGCCAGTCTTCTGAAGAATCGGCGTAAGGTGCAACAAGCTGCCGGTTGCGTTCGGGAACTTCTTCCATCTCGGCCTGCATGGTTTCAAAATCTTCAATATTAATATTGAAATTTCCTTCGTGAGCGGCCTTGGCCATCATGTCGATGTTGTACGAGAAGAGTTCAACCCCCAGTGCCTGATAAAATGACTGCTGCACAAAGCGGTACTCTTCGAGCGAAAACCCGTGGTTGTTCAGCGCATCCACCTGAACCTGTTTGGCATCGGAGTAGAGGCCGACAAGATCTCCGTACACATTCATCATTTCACGAATGGTCGGGTCGCGCTCTTCCAGCTCGGCGCCAAGCTCATCATATTTTTCCTGAAATTCAGTGAGCACATTTTCCAACCCTTGACGGATTTCCTGCTGTACATTCACAAAACGCTCAACCTGATCCTCATTCAGTTCACCATCGCGCGGTTGTGTGTATGAAGAACGGTTGGTAATCTGTTCGTTTTTTTCATGAATATCCTGCAGCGCATTCACACCACTCATCATTGGTTTTACGAAAAAAGTGTATCCGGCAAACCCGCCGCCAACGATTACTACAACTGCAACTACAAGGCATCCCAAAGCAATTTTTTTTCCCATTATCCTGTATGTTTAGTTATTGTTAATAAGTATGTAAAGACGAATATAATGTTTTTGTAGTGAAAGTAAATCAGGTTGCAGGCACAGAATTGGCCACTCTTGAGAGATAAACCTGTTGCACGAAAAAATCCGGTGATCATCATTGAGAAGTTTCGAAATCAAATCGCCGCAGCCATCATTCTGTCGAGTATATTCCCCAGTTTTTTGATGAATAGCTGAACTTCATCAACCGTATTCTGTTTTCCAAAACTGATGCGGATACTCGAGTTGGCAATCTCATCAGGCACGCCGATTCCCTGCAGTACATGTGATGGTTCCGTGGCGCCGGATGTGCAGGCAGACCCGTTGGAAACACAAATTCCATCAATATCCAGGTTCAGTAGCAGCATTTCGCCGTCCAGGCCTTTTAGGTCCGGAGTGATGAACCCGATGTTAAGGATGTGAGGCATACCACCAGCCTTGGGCCCGTTGATTTGGAACCGGCCACTAAAGTTCTTATTCAGGGCATCGATCATAGCAGACCGGAGCGTTTTAAAATGCTCGTGGTTCTGTTTCATCTCTTCAACAGCATAGCGTAAAGCCAACGCAAGCCCGACAATTCCGGATACGTTTGATGTACCGCCCCGCCGCCTTCGTTCCTGGGAACCGCCTTGCAGCCAGGGTATCCAGGGAGTTCCGTTTTTAACATACAAAACACCAACTCCTTTTGG
>SKYV01000057.1 GCA_007127745.1 Balneolaceae bacterium | reverse complement strand
GAAACCGGAGATGTGCGGCCGTTCAGCCAGTACGACGACGGGGCAGATATCGTTGAAACTGCATTTCTTGTTCAGGGTTTGTTGACCGTCCGTCAGTATCTGCGGGATGGCACCGACAGAGAGCAGGAAATTGCCGACAGAATTGATACCATGTGGCGTGAAGTTAACTGGAACTGGCACACCAAAGATGGTGAAGATGATGTTCTTTATTGGCACTGGTCACCTAATCATGACTTTCACATGAACCACCCGATACTTGGGTACGATGAATGCCTGATCACCTATATTTTAGCGGCTTCATCACCGACCTATCCTATCGATCCGGCTGTTTATCATGAAGGCTGGGCCCGCGGCGGAGATATTGTAATGGAAGATCATGAAGCTTACGGATATTCCTTACCGCTGAGGCATAACGGTGCGGAAGAATACGGAGGCCCGCTGTTTTGGGCACACTATTCATACCTCGGGCTGGATCCCCGAAACTTGGAAGACCAATATGCAAACTACTGGGAGAATAACCGCAATCACTCCCTTATTCAGTACGAATATGCCAAAGAAAATCCGCTGGGCCATGAAGGCTACGGTGAAGATATGTGGGGCTTAACGGCAAGCTACTCGGTTGCGGGTTACACCGCCCACCAGCCGCACACGAACGACCTGGGAGTCATCACACCAACGGCTGCCCTTTCATCCTTTCCGTACACCCCCGACGAGTCGATGAAAGTGATTCGAAACCTCTACGCGAACTTTAATGAAGAAACCTTCGGCAAGTTCGGATTTTATGATGCATTCAGCATTCAGGACGATTGGTTCCCGCAGCGGTACCTCGCCATCGACCAGGGGCCGATTGTGGTGATGATTGAAAATCACCGCACAGGCTTGCTCTGGGATCTATTCATGTCGAGCGAAGAAATTCAGGAAGGCCTCGACAGGCTTGGTTTTCACAGTTATTGATATTTCTCAACATCAAATCAAACAAAAAACTAAAACTGAATTAATGTGAGTTCGAGATAAAAATTTGGAAAATGAATCTGAGGCTATGCAAAAAGGGTATGAAGTTGAAAAAACATAATCAATTTCGTCTTGCCGGACCCCGATCCGGCATCTCCTGCAAAACCCGTCATTCCTGACTTGATCAGGAATCTCCAAACGTTGTTTCAGGACATCTCTATGCAAAAGGTGGAGATCCCGTGTCGGAGCACGGGATGACGATTTGAGGAGCGGGATGACGCCCTTTTTGAACTACAACATATTCATATCACCAAATTCAACGATTTCAACTCGAACTCACGTGAATTAAATAAACCATAATGAAAAGTTTGAGTATTTACCTGAAAATGATCCCGTTAGTATTTCTGCTGATTTTTTACACGGATCTGCAATTTACTGCTGCACAGACAGATGATCTTGAAATCAAACAGGGATTGTCTGATGAAGAACTGATGGAGCTGGTGCAAAAACAGACCTTCCGCTATTTCTGGGAAGGTGCAGGCCCCAAATCCGGCCTGGCCCGGGAACGCTACTGGATTGATGAAGTATATCCCCATGAAGACAAACCGGTTGTCACTTCAGGCGGATCCGGTTTTGGTTTGATGGCCATAATTGTGGGTATTGAGCGGGAATTCATCACCCGCGAAGAAGGGCTGGATCGATTTGAACAGATAATCAGCTTCCTCGAAGAAGCTGACAGGTTCAACGGCGTATGGCCCCACTGGTGGTACGATGAAACCGGAGAAACACGCCCATTCAGCCCGCGGGATGACGGGGCGGACATTGTAGAAACATCGTTCGTAGCACAGGGATTAATTACCGTGATGGAGTACCTGAGGGGCGGAACAGAACGCGAACAACAGCTTGTTGACCGTATTCAAACCCTGTGGGAAGAAATAAACTGGAACTGGCACACAAAAGATGGTGAAGAAAATGTGCTGTACTGGCACTGGTCGCCAAATCATGACTGGGCGATGAATCATGAAATCAGAGGCTACAACGAAAGCCTGATTACCTACGTAATGGCCGCCGCATCAACTACTTACCCGATTTCAGAAGAGGTGTATCATGAAGGATGGGCGCGAGGCAGTGAAATGAGCCAGTCTACAACTCACGAAGGCCTAACACTGACCATGAGGCACAACCGCGGCGGCAAGTACGGCGGGCCGATGTTTTGGGCGCACTACTCCTACCTGGGGCTTGACCCTCGAAACCTGGAAGACGAGTATGCCCATTACTGGGAGCACAATGTGAACCACACACTTCTGAACCGATTGTATTGCATCGAGAACCCGGAAGGTTACGAGGGGTATGGTGAGCACAGCTGGGGATTGACTTCCAGTTATTCTGTGAGTGGTTATTCAGCCCATAGTGCGGATAACGACCGCGGAGTCATCACTCCTACCGCTGCATTGTCATCATTTCCATACACACCGGAATATTCGATGCAGGCCATGCGATATTTTTACGAAGAGCTGGGCGACAGGCTTTGGGGTAAATTTGGTTTTTATGATGCTTTTAGCGAAACCGAAGACTGGTTCCCGAAAAGATACCTGGCCATCGATCAGGGCCCGATTGTGATTATGATTGAAAATCACCGTACAGGATTGCTTTGGGATCTTTTCATGCAAAACGAAGATGTGCAGAATGGGCTGGACAGGCTTGGTTTTAGTTATTGACAGGTGTTCAGGCTAAGACCTCCAAGCTTTCAAAAACCCCTGGAGATCTCAACTGTCCAAAACGATTTAGTAAAGTGAATAAAAAAATTTCAGCCTTGGTAGCATTTATTCTTTATCTCACAGATTTTCACTACGCAGGAATCTCTTCGCTCGGAGCGCAGAGTTTGCGCTGATTTGCACAGAATATCTGCGAGACTCAGCGGATTCATCTGCGTACCTCTGCGAGAAACAGAAGTGAGAATTGTTTTATGATTTACAAATTAAACCACGATAAATGTACAGAAACGAAGATTTTTTGTGATTTTAAAATTGTTTTGGACAGTAATACATGGAGGTTTCTTTTTTGGGTTCTACAAAAAAATTTGTGGGATTGATCTTATCGGGACATCGCCCGCTTTGGGGCTGCCGGATAGATTTTTCTATCAGTCATCGCGCGCTGCACGATGCTGTTGACCAGTGCTCCATTGGAGCAGATTTTATACAGAAACTCAGATATAAAAATCATTCTTTTTATTAAAAGATTAATTATGAATAATAGTATCCAGAATATATCGATCGTATCTGTTTTCTTTCTGGTTTTCATCCTGGCCGGATGCAAGCGTGAAGAAGTTTCTCCTCTTTTTAATAAGCTTCCTGCTGACCAAACAGGCATTCACTTCGAAAATACAATCACCACCTCACAGCAGGTAAACATTCAGAACCATCCATTTATTTACAACGGCGGCGGTGTGGCTGTAGGTGATGTAACCGGCAACGGTCTGCCGGATATTTATTTGGCAGGAAACCAGGTATCCAGCAGGCTCTATATTAACAAGGGCGATTTTCAGTTTGAGGATGTTACCGAATCGGCAGGAGTTTCTACCGATGTCTGGGCTTCGGGAGCCTCAATGGTCGACATCAACAGCAACGGACTGCTGGATATTTATGTATCGGTTTCGGGGCTGTCCACAACCCCGGCAGAAGAACGGGCAAACCTGCTGTTCATCAATAACGGAGACGGGACCTTTACCGAATCTGCCGCCGAATACAACCTCGCCGATCGCAGTTTTACCACCCACGCCGCTTTTCTGGACTACAACCGAAACGGGTACCTCGATGTTTTTCTGCTGAATAATTCCGAGTTTGATTTCAACCGCCGTGGCATGTTTTTGGAAGATCCCGAACGGGAAATCAGCCCTATCAGCTTTGACAAGCTTTATCGAAACAACGGAGACGGCACATTTACCGATGTTTCCAGAGAGGCCGGACTGCTTGAGGAGATCGGGTACGGCCTGGGAGTGGCTGTGGCAGACATCAACAGAAACGGCTGGCCGGATATTTATATCTCCAACGACCTGGATCCGAATGATGTGCTTTACATCAACAACGGAGACGGAACATTCACCGACAAATCGGCCAAGTGGCTGAAGCGCACAAGCCTGTCGGGCATGGGTGTGGATATTGCCGATTTCAATAACGACGGCTGGCCGGACATCATTCAAACCGACATGATGCCGGAAGATATCAACGAGCGCAAACGAATGAGCGGTTCGGTAACCTACGAGCAGCAGAGTGAAATGATCAGGCGCGGCTCTCAATACCAGTATGCGTTAAATTCACTGCAGTTAAGCAACGGTATTCATCCGAACGGCGATCTGGTGTTCAGCGAAATTGGCCGCCAGGCCGGAGTGGCCTACACCGACTGGACATGGGCCAATGTATTTGCAGATTTCAACAACAACGGCTTGAAAGATATTCTCATCACAAACGGTTTTCCCAAAGCCGTCTACGATTTTGATTATAAAATCCAGGAGTTTGCCATTTTGCGCGACACACGGGGAGCCGATACAGACCGGCTTTATCAGCTTGTGGAGGATCTACATATCATAAAAATCACCAATCATATTTATGCAAATGATGGTGAGATCGGGTTTATCGATAAATCCCGTGAATGGGGATTTGAAGATGAGGGATATTCTTATGGCGCCGCCTATGCAGATTTGAACAACAACGGCCGGCTCGATTTGATTATCAACAACATTGACGCACCCGCATCTGTTTATGAGAACAGGGGACTCGATGATGAACCCCACCATTACCTTCAGATAGAGCTTGCAGGTGAATCTCCAAACACCAATGGAATCGGCTCTGAAGTGATCCTGACCGCATCAGGCAACAAGCAATATCAGTATCAATCTCCCTATCGCGGATATGCGTCCACGGTTGACAACCGCCTGCACTTTGGGCTGGGCAGCACCTCTGTGGTTGATTCATTAGAAATTTTCTGGCCGAATGGCCGCTATCAGCTTTTGACCGGCCTGGAAACAAACCAAACGATAACTCTCGAACAGAAAAATGCTGAAGAATTCAGAGAGAAACTGCCGGAAAAAATTCATGTGAATCAAATATTTCAGGCTGCTGGCAGCAATCAAAAAGTAGATTGGAACCATCAAATAGACAATTCTTTTGTTGATTTCAGCATTCAGCAGCAGATTCCTTATAAGCATTCTCAGCTCGGGCCTGTACTTGCTTCGGGGGATGTGACCGGCAACGGCCTTGACGACCTGTTTTTGGGCGGTGAAGCCGGAATTCCCGGTACATTGATGCTGCAGCAAAACGACGGCCGGTTTATTGAATCTTCACACAATGAAGTTTGGCAAGCGGATGCCAGGTACAAAGACACCGGGGCACTCTTCTTCGATGCCAACGGCAACGGGTTGCTCGATTTGTACGTTGCAAGCGGAGGGTATGAAGTTTCGTCGGGATCGCCGCTGCACCAGGACCGGCTCTATTTGAATCAGGGAGATGGCAATTTTGAACGAAATGAAAATGCTCTCCCCCGCATTCAGGCAAGCACCCGGGCCATTGCTGCCGGAGATTTTACCGGAAACGGACAGCCCGACCTGTTTGTGGGCGGCAGGCTTGTGCCTTTTAACTATCCAATGCCACCACGCAGTTTTCTCCTCCGAAATGATGGCGGAACTTTCACGGATATTACTGATCAGGCAGCTCCGGAATTACTTGAATCCGGCATGATTACCGATGCATTGTGGGTTGATTTTAACGGCAGCGGACGATTAGATCTCGTTACTACCGGAGTGTGGCAGCCTGTTCAGTTTTTTGAAAATGATGGTGAACAGCTGCTGAATGTTACCGATGAAACAGGCCTCCCTCCCATGCGGGGTTGGTGGTACAGCCTGGCAGCCGGTGATTTTACCGATAATGGCCATGTGGATTTTATTGCCGGAAACCTGGGCCTCAATCATACATTCACCACATCAGAGGAGGAGCCGTTCGGTGTTTATGCTGCTGATTTTAATAATGACGGGCGGACGAACATCTTTTTTACCAAAAAAATCGATGGTAAAGATTATCCCTTCTTTGGGCTGGCTAAATACGGTTTACAGCATACCCATTTTATGAGAAGATTCCAGTCTTTCGGAGCATTTGCCAGTGTTGATATGGAAGAACTGTTTGGAGCTGACATGCTTCAGAGGGCATTGAAATATCGGGCTGATACATTTGCAAGTGTATTTATTCAAAATAACGGTGATGGTACGTTTACCAGTTTTGAGTTACCCGACAAGGCTCAGATTTCACCGGTTCAATCCATAATTACACATGATGTTGATGGCGATGGGAATCTGGATATTATTCTTGCCGGCAATATTTTTGAGAAAGATCCTGAAATTCCACGAGCAGATGCCGGAAACGGGCTCTGGTTGAAAGGTGATGGAAACGGAAACTTCACCCCCGTTTCTCCTTTTGAAAGCGGATTCCTCGCGCCCGGTGATGCTAAAATTCTAAAGCTGGTAAACTCTCCGGAAGGTTATCAGGTATTTATTGGAAATAACAGCGATTCACTTCAGTTATACTCAATTCAACCCTGATTTGACCTCATTGAACCTGATAATTTTATTGAAGCCTTAATTATTTTACAGCTAAACTCTGCAGTACAATCAATTACACTACTTAAAAAACATTGACTGAAAATAGATATTAGGTTAAGAAGTTAATACGTTCATACTGTAGAAAGTATAAAGAAATGTGTTTTCATAACAAATCTCAATCGATCCCGGTACTATGAAATTCACACCATTAATTTTGGCTTCCCTTTTTGTTCTCTACACAGCGGGTTGTACCGGTTCAAAAACTACAACAGATTCAGCAGAAACAGAACGTTCCAACAGGTCTGAACTTTCCGGCGATCGCTCTGCATATGATCTTGTTGATTATTTGATCCGAATTCCCGGAGTGTATGTGCAGGGCGGCGGTCACAATGTTTCCGTTACCATTCGCGGACCAAACTCTTTTATGTTTTCTACTCAACCTCTTTACGTGGTAAACGGACAAATTTTGGGCAGAGATTTTAACAGGGCAAAAAACGCAGTTGAAATGCACGAAATCGAACGTGTTCGTGTACTGAAGGGAAACGATGCAGCAATTTACGGTTTTCAGGGGGCAAACGGAGTCATCGTCATACAGACAACAGGCCGCACGAATGACCCGATGCTTGATTAATCATGCAGGGTATTAAGCTGGCGCAAGCGTCCGCTTGTGCCTGTGGGGCTTTTGCCAAGCAGGAATTTCGAGGATTTCTCGTCTGTCCAGCTTTCTGGACTGACGAATTCAAGGCGAATTGAGACTTGGAAAGACTGACAAGTATAAATCGCACGATAATATGGCAGGGTTGGGAAGACTTTCTTTTTTTGCAAAATACCATTAGCTTCTATGGTTTAATCTTTCCCGGCGACCCCTCGAATAAATTTAGGATTGTGGCAAAATAGCCGCCTCGGGGTTTTGGTATTGGGTTCACTTTACCCCGGGTTGTGCTCCATCATTCTTGCTTCGCAATTCTGATTTTCGCTTCACCCGAGGCTATGATGTGGGCCATCCCTGACGGGATTTTTACGGTCCATATATAAAAACAAATTGCCCTTCAATTTGAGTAAACCAAATCCGCGAATTCACTGTGTAAATCACCAATGAGAGTAATATCAAGCTCCGATAGGAGCGGCCGATATTATAACCCCGGACAAGTGAGGGATGAAAACGCCTCTGCGTTTGAACCCAAACGCAGTCCGGGGGATAGAAAGCTCCCAAAAAAATCCCGAGGCAAGGAATGGAGAAAATGCAACAAACGGCATCGAAGGGATTGGACATGGTTTACTTTAAGAAGAAATCCCAAAGCTGTTATCCGGATCAGAAATCTATCGAACTTGGTTCATGCAATACAAAAAACAAGACAAGTGTAAATTGCATAATCATATGGCAAAATGCAGGCATTTTCGCCAGATATCAGTCTCTGCGGTTCTCCGCGCCCCTTGCGGTTTACCCTCAGAGTTTCGTACTAATCGATGATTTTATCCTGGTAAAAACCTTCCCCAAAAGCCGGTTCAAATCCGGAGAGAGCTGTAACCAGAGTACCGGTGCTAAAAAGATTATCATAAAAGCTGCAGATTTTACCGGGATATTGATCCAGACGGAATCAAACTGCAAAAGGGCATAACTGATGTAAATAGCTGCACTTCCCAGTAAAAAAACGATGAGTGTGCTGACGGAAAACGGCTGAAGGTTCATCCGAAACCACAGATAAAAATATTTAACGCCGTTGTACACAAAAAGGGCAAACGCAGATGCAATCGCAGCTCCTTCGATACCATAGATCGGAATCAGCAGGTAGTTTGCCAGAATGGTAATTCCAACCAAAATTATGTTGGTGTAAAAACTGACTCTGTAATGTTTGGAATTAATCAGAATGATGCCGTTCGCACCGGTCACCATCTCAATTAGTTTTCCGATTCCCACAATAAACACCACCCATTTTCCTGCCGCATAAACATCTGGCAACAGTAAAAAGAGCACATCGAGGTTCACCCAGATCAATCCGAAAATGAACAGCCCCAGAATAAGCTGGTTGATGGATGTTTTCCGGTAAATCGATAAAACTTCATCCCACTGTTTGTTTTTGATGAAATCGGCCAGAAGCGGAGTGGCAATCTTTTCAATGGACCGCTGCGGCACTGTAATCACCGAGGCGATATAAAAAGCGATGGCATAAATGGCAGTAGCTTTGAGGCCGGCCATGGAGCCGAGCATCATCACATCCACATTCCAGACCAGGATGGTGGTCAGCCCGCCCAGGAGTGAATAAAGCCCATAGTTGGCCATTCCTTTGATGAGCGGCTTACGCAGAATATCGAAATTTGGCTTGATCCTGAACTCATCCTTTCGCCAGATTTGCAGCATAATCAGCAGAGGCTGCGAACCGTAACTGATCACAAAAAGAATGATGAACTGCGTAAACGAAATCCATTCAAAGAAATAGAATCCCAGGATGATGATGACCAGCAGCCGTTGCGATACTTCGTTGACAAAAGAACCGGTGGTGGTATCGCGGAGTGACCGCAGGTAATTGTTCAGTACCTCGAAATAGAGAACGAAAAGTGTAAGCGGAATCACCCAAAGATAGTAATTCACAAACAGCGGAGATTGTTCACTGTAAAACCGGATAAGCAGATCGCTTCCGAGAAGATAAATTACCGTGAACAGAATAAATCCTGCCAAGGGAACAACAAATGCCCAAAACAGCAGGCCGTGTTTTTGAGGTGCTGCCTGTTTAAAAAACGGAAAATAGCGAATCACCATTTTGTTGAATCCCAGGTGTGCGAATTGCGAGCTGATGATGGCCGCAGAAATCAGCACGCGGGTCAGTCCGTACTGGTCGGGATCAAGAATGTGGGGATAGAGAAAAATCGTCAGCAAAAAACCCAGCCCGATGCCCGTGTAGGTCATGATGCTGTTTATGATGCTTTGTTTTACGATGATTCCCAAAACGATGGCTGATTAGGTTTCTATAACTGATAATGTACCCGCTTTCCTGCCGGTTTTGCAACTTTGGATAGCGAATTATTTCTCTTGATCCAGTGAGAGCATCTCACCGTATTTCAGATCATACTCATCAGGTTCCAGCCGGTTGAATCCATTTCCTGGAAAGTTGGTCAATTCTCCAAAATAGATTTTATTCTTTACCAGATAGAGATCAACCCGAATAAAATTGAACTCTTCAGCAAGCTTTTCTGAAATTTTAAGTGCCTGTTTTGCATGAGGGGGGTGTGTATGTGCCGGATTTGAACGTTTGTCTGACAGCGAAGTATCGACAGGTTTAAAATTTACATCGTAAAAACTTCTTT
>SKYV01000221.1 GCA_007127745.1 Balneolaceae bacterium | reverse complement strand
GGTGTGGGTAAAACAGCCATCGCCGAAGGCCTTGCCCTGCGGATTGTGCGTGGAGATGTGCCTGAAGGCCTGAAAACCAAGCAGATTGTCAGCCTTGATATGGGGGCACTGCTGGCCGGAACAAAATTCAGGGGCGAGTTTGAAGAGAGGCTCAAAGCTGTAGTAAAAGAAGTGATTGATTCCGACGGTGAGCTGATTCTCTTTATCGATGAAATTCACACACTCGTGGGAGCCGGCGCAACCGAAGGCTCAATGGATGCTGCCAATATTCTGAAGCCGTCTCTGGCACGGGGAGAGCTGCATGCCATTGGTGCAACCACACTGACCGAATACAGAAAGTATATTGAGAAAGACAAAGCCCTTGAAAGGCGTCTGCAGACGGTTTTTGTGGGCGAGCCGTCCATTGAGGATACCGTTTCGATCCTGCGTGGATTGCAGGAGAGGTATGAGGTACATCACGGTGTGAGGATTACCGACGCAGCCATTGTTGCCGCCGCAGAACTCTCTCATCGTTATATTGCCGACCGGTTTTTACCCGATAAGGCGATTGACCTGATAGATGAGGCTGCATCCAGGCTGCGATTGCAGATCGACTCAATGCCCGAAGAACTCGACAGCATAGAACGGCAAATCCGTCAGCTCGAAATTGAACGGGAAGCCCTGAAGCGGGAAAAGGATGAAGCCAAGCTGAAAAGCAACGAAAAAGAGCTGGCCGATCTCGAAGAGAATCGAAAAATGATGCGTGCCCAGTGGGATCTTGAAAAAGGCCTGATCCAGAAGACACGAGAGATGAAGCAGGCCATAGAAACGGCAAGAAACCAGGCCGACCGGGCAGAACGTGAAGGCAATTACGAGAAAGTTGCCGAGCTTAGGTACGGTACTATTGTACAACTCGAAAACGATCTTGAAA
Organism: Balneolaceae bacterium; assembly: GCA_007127745.1. Classification (GTDB taxonomy): domain Bacteria; phylum Bacteroidota; class Rhodothermia; order Balneolales; family Balneolaceae; genus Rhodohalobacter. The sequence continues at coordinate 1,618 of SKYV01000221.1, read as the reverse complement.
AAACCAAAACCGAGCTGGATGAAATTCAGCAGGAGAGATCCCTGCTGAAAGAACAGGTAGAGGCCGAAGAAATCGCCGATATTGTGTCCAAATGGACGGGAATTCCGGTATCAAAAATGTTGTCGAGCGAACGGCAAAAGCTGTTGAGACTCGAAGACGAGCTTCACAAACGAGTGATTGCGCAGGATCAGGCCATAGAGGCTGTTTCTGATGCGGTGCGGCGTGCACGAGCCGGCCTGCAGGATGAAGACCGGCCAATTGGTTCATTTATGTTCCTCGGCTCTACCGGTGTGGGTAAAACGGAACTGGCCCGGTCGCTGGCTGATTTTCTCTTCAATGACGAAGATGCCATGATCCGCATCGACATGAGTGAATATATGGAGAAGCACAGCGTAAGCCGTTTGATCGGTGCCCCTCCGGGATATGTGGGTTACGATGAAGGAGGCCAGCTGACCGAAGCGGTTCGCCGAAAGCCCTACTCGGTGGTTTTGCTTGATGAGATCGAAAAAGCTCATCCTGATGCGTTCAACATATTACTGCAGGTGCTTGATGATGGCCGCCTGACCGATAACAAAGGCGTAACCGTCGATTTTACGAACACCATTATTATCATGACCAGCAACATCGGTTCGCATCTCATTTCAGAGGAAATAGAGAAAAGCGACGGGAATATGGACTCTGAAACCTACAGGAAACTGCAGAACAAACTGCTTGAACTGCTCAGAAAAACCATTCGTCCGGAATTTTTGAACCGGATTGATGATGTGGTGGTCTTCCATCCGCTTGATCAGAGCCACATCCGAGAGATTGTGGACATCCAGCTCAGACGGGTTGATAAAATGCTGGCTAAGAACAACGTTTCACTCTCAGTTTCTGATCATGTGAAAGACTGGCTGGCAGCACGCGGTTTCGATCCCGTTTACGGAGCCAGGCCGTTGAAACGGGTCATCCAAACCCAGATTGTAAACCAGCTTGCCAAACAGTTGATTGAGCGGGAGGATGACAGTGAAAGCACAGAGTTTGAAGCCACCGTCAGCAAAAACGGAAATCAGTTGGAGTTTGCCCAGGTTTACAACGATGCCGAAGCGTGGGCAGATTAATGGCTGGCTGCCGGTTTTGGGAAAAAGCAACCAATCCAGTCAAAGGGATTGGTTGTGCATTGCTGAATTAACGTGAGTTCGAAATAAGATCGCTGAATTTTGTGATATAGAGGTCTTTTAGTTCAAAAAGGGAGTCATCCCGCATTTACTTACGAAAGCCATACCTCAAATCGTCATTCCGTGCCCCGGCACGCTCATTTTTTGAACACGCAGCGATAGCGGAGTGAGATCTCCAACCTTTGCGCATATATGTCCTGGAATTACGTTAGGAGATTCCTGATCAAGTCAGGAATGACGTATTTAGGAAGGAGATGCCAGCCTGTTCCTTTCGGGATATCGGGGTCCGGCATGACGAAATTGATGATGTTTTTGTAATTTCACGCCCTTTTTGGATAGCCTCAAAGTCATTTTCCAAATTCTAATCTCGAATTCAAGTTAAATTATATTTTACCCGCGGTGGGCGCAGTGGAGCGCAGAGATTAGAGTCTGAATACTCGTCAGATGGCAAGCCATCTAGG
>SKYV01000158.1 GCA_007127745.1 Balneolaceae bacterium | reverse complement strand
CGGCTGATAAAATCAGGCCTGATGAGAGAATAGCGGATTTTGCTGTGAAGCTTCCAGTTTTATCTGTTCAACTTCATCGTCGCCAAGCGGCTCAAATTCGGGAAGAATATTCAGCGCCATGCTGAAAAGATCTTCATTGCCGGGAGGAATGGCGAGTGTGATGGGGTGGGATAGGGCAAACCGTAATCCCTGGCGTGCCTCATCGGCATCGGTCATCGGCTCATACCACGCTTTGGGAATTCGCTGTGTTGTGCCTTCCGGCCAGGGGCCTTTGGCCATCGCTTTCAGGGCAAGGATACCCATGTTTTTTTCGTAGGCATGCTGCATGACCTGAGGTCCGAAATTGCCGGCATACCATGATGAAGCGGAAAACGGAAACATAAGGGTATCAAAATCGAATCGATTCATAAGCTCCATTGCGGCTTCTACCGAGTGTGCTGAAAACCCGATGTATTTGATGATTCCCTCATCCTGTGCTTCCAGAAAGGTTTCCATCGCCCCGTCTGGTGCAAAAATCCGATCAACATCCTCGAGAGACGTCACAGCGTGTAATTGATAGAGATCAAAATAGTCGGTCTGAAGTTTTTCCAGCGATTCTTCCAGCTCCCGCCGGGCATTGCTTTTATCACGCTGATTGGTTTTACAGCCCAATACCACATCCTTTCGATACGGGCGCAGAGCCGGGCCGAGTTTCTCCTCGGCATCGCCGTAGGTGGGTGCTACATCAAAATAGTTGACGCCCCGCTCAATGGCCTCGCCTACTCGCTTCGACGCCTGGTCGGGAGTGGCATCCATCACAACAATTCCTCCAAATCCCAAAATGGAGAGTTTCAGGCCGGTTCGGCCCAGTGTTCGTTTTTCGAGCAATCCAGGAGGGTTCTCTCTGCTAATAGCTGATAATCCTGCCGGAAACATTCCAAGCATACCGAGAGCACCTGCTTTCTGAAGAAATGTTTTTCTTTTCATGGCGAATAAAATTTGTTGGATGTTATTGTCCAATATAGTAAATCTGCAGTTTATTAGAATTCTAAATTAGCTGTCAAGCCGGGGCAGTCTATTTCAGTCAGATTTTAATTTTCAGGTAATTTTATACACCAGCTCAGAAGTTGTATAATATTCACACTCATCGGGTTTGTTAAAAGATTTCATAACACGATCTTTCTTCTACGAAAATCAATCCGATAAGACTGATTAGAAGTACAACTGTTATTTTTCATCATATCATTTTTTGTTTTTATTTCATTTAAATCAATTGCAAATCATTAAACTCTTCTCTTTTATTTCAAAAGCTGAAATCGTATTGCTTACTATTTCCTGCATTTATAACGACTGATTTTGATCTTTTAACAGACATAGATTTGTGCTTAAAAGTCTTCTGTATGGTTTACACGAAGTTACATCAGTATTCAGTGCAAAATAATAACACAGATTAAAAAACGATCTTGATCCGATTTAAGATATCAGCCGTTATTTTCAGCCAATCGCTTTCGGATGCGGCTCAGAAAATCAGGTGTTAGACCGATATATAAGGCGATTTGTACTTGTAGCAGCAACATCATCTTTTGAAGCTTTTACATGAGTGATTAACTTTGCAGGCGCTCCGCCCCAAATGGTATATGGTGGGATATTTTTTGTGACTACAGAACCGGCAGCTACAACAGCACCTTCTCCGATTCTAACTCCTTTTAAAATGATTGCCCGGCAGCCAATCCATACATTGTCTTCAATAAATACCGGTTTGTTTACGATTGGCTCTGAATTTATTGGGTGCAGGTCGGAATCCATGATTACAACATCCCATGCAATTTTGCAATTTCTGCCGATTTCAATCCTCTTTTCACAAACAATCAGGGTATTTCTGTTCAGGTATGTTCCATTCCCGATTTCAAGCCGGCCATTTTCGCCAATTTCAAGCCGTACTCCCGAATAGAATTGACAATTACCGGACACCAGGGTTCCTCCTTTATGAATGATTTTTGGATAGGGACGCCCGTCTGAATATACCAATACACCTTTCTGGTCAAATTTCCCCGAAAACAGAAAGCCGGCTATATAATCTTTTATCGGATATTTTCTTAACCGTGATAGTATTCTCTGAAAAGTCATTCTTTTTGTTTGCTGTTTTATTTGTTTGGTGTGATTGGTTCAATCCATAGCAAAAAGAGTGCCTGTTTCTGATTTATCGTGAGCTCGACTCAGTAAATGAAAAATTGTTGAATACAACAGATTGATCCACTCATTTCGGACCCACCCTGAATCCTGCCTCCGGGAACCATAAATGAATGTGGCTAAAACCACTTGTTTTGAAGTGCTTACTTTTCGTCAGCAAACAAAAAAAGTGAACTTTTTATACAGAAATCCAATAGAGAAGTGTGTAAAAATGTTCAGATGCTTTCCTTCAATTCGTAAAAAGGTACCCAAAAGAGGTTGTAAGGGTCTATTTCAAATACAAAACAGATATTTACCTGTTTGGCACAACTATTGTTTAATGGTAGATATGTGAAGTCATATCGGACAATTATGAGCCGCAATTGAGTAGTTGACTGGTAAAATCCAGGATCATTCAAACTCTTTATGTCATGGAAATAAAACTACACTGTACGATACAGATATTTTATCGTGCCCAATTTCATATAAAAGAAAAGGAGAGCTGATATGATTTACGATGGGTCGAGAGTAAAGGTTAAAAAATTCGGAACACGGATTGCGGTTACACCCCATTGCATTTATGGAATAAGAACAGAACAAGCAAAGCCTCTCTTTCAGGATTTGTGGGTAATTTTTAGCCAATCTGAGGAATTATGATCAACACAAAAGAGAATATTATATGTGATGTGAAGAAGGCTGAGGCCATGAATATCAGACATACGGTAATCAAATCGGAAGAAGAGTTTGACAGACTGGAAACAGGTTGGAATCTGTTATGCAAACATACAAATTCTACAATTTTTCAAACCTTTGAGTGGAACCGTACATGGTGGAAAAATTTTGGTGACTTTGGAGAGCTGCAAATTTTTGTTCTGTATGATGAGGATGAAGTAGTTGGCATAGCTCCTCTTTTTTACGACAGGTACTCGTTTTTTGGGGTCACTCCGTATACCTGTCTTCGCTTGATTGGGTCAAAAGTGGGAAAAACGATAGATGGGCCGTTATTGGGTACAAATGCATATTCGGACTATCTGCAATTTTTAATTCTGGATGAGTATGAATCCTCTTTCTATGAACACCTGATGGTTTTTATAAAAGACGAAACTCATTTTAATGCAATGATTCTTGAGGAAATACCAGAGCAAAGTTCAACACTTGCCATATTGGGAAAAGATTTTTCTTCATTTGGCCTTAAAGCAGAGATAAAAAATGCCTCAAAAACAACACGTGTTGTACCTGAAGAAAATGGGTGGGAAGGATATTTAAAAAACCTTTCGGGCAACGAGAGAAAAAATGTTCGAAAAAGCCTCAGAAAAATTGACACCGGCAATGATAATGTTTTCCATATAGCAACATTTGATAGCGATGATGATTTTGAACTCTACTTGAAAAAGTTGATAGAGTTGCATCAGGATCAATGGAACAGGGAAGGGTTTCCGGGTACGTTTTCACAAAAAAGTATGAAAAGTTTCTTTCTTGAAACGTGCAGAAAATTGCAAAAAAAAGAAGCCATCCGTGTTTATGCACTTTTACCGGCAGCTACAACCGGAGTAGAAAACTCTGCTGCCATGGCCATTGTCATGATTTACAACAACCAAATATATTTACAACACGGCGCTATGGATATCACCTCTCCGCTTATAGATATAGGCCCCGGAAAGATTTTGAATACAACCTTAATCAGGGAGGCTGTTCAATCGGGGTTGACCTTTGATTTTCTGCGTGGAAATGAATTATACAAAAAGAGATTGGCTAACAATATCAATCAAAATAAAACTATTGAAATATCGTCCGGATCTGTTCGTCAGGTTCTGTTTGGCACGATTGTAAATACAACACAGTATATGAAAAAAAGATATGCTAATGAGGTTATAAGAAAAGATATCGTCACAAAAAACCACTCATTCATAGCAGGTTGGTATCATTATTCCCAATTCCTTTTTTCACGTATGGTCAATAAGCTAAAGTTAGTTTTAAATTTTAATCTATAAACTCATAAATAAAGCGAGAGATAATGAAACAGTTTTTAAAAAATTTCCAAACCACCCCAATCAATTACGGGAATGCGGGGCACGCTTTTTATGATGTTATGAAATGGGTTCAGGCAAATCGCCCAAAATCGAAACCGAATATTATTATGCCGTCCTATATTCCGGGCAAGCTTTATCGATTTGTTATGGCAGCGGGTTATGAAACAAAGTTTTATGATGTATCCACACAACTCGATTTCTCTGTTGATGAGATTCGGGGCCTGATTGATGATCAGACCCAAATGGTTTTTGCAGTTCATTTTTTTGGGATACCGGTGGATATGGAACCACTAAAAAAACTGACACAGGAGATGGATGTTTTTTTAATGGAGGATTGCTCTCACACGTTGAACAGCCACTGGAATGGTAAAACACTCGGAACAACCGGTGATTTCACAATTTTCAGCACACGGAAAATGCTTCAGTTCCATTGTGGCGGGTTTTTGATTCTGAATAATAAACCCTGGCACTTCCAGCCGTCCAGAAAAGAAAAAGTTAACAGTTTATTTACCGGTTATCACATGTTGGGGTCAAGGGTAAAATATCATTTAAATCACTTAACCCGTGGCAAGAATGTATTCCAAAAAATGCGAATACCGGAAGTCGGTTATATCGATTATGATGAAGAGCAGATAGTTACCGTAAAACGGATGGACCGTTTATTGGAGGGATACTACCCACATGTAAACGTAGAGAAAATATCCAGGAAGCGAAGAGAAAATGTTAGCTACTTATGGAATCATATTGATGACCTGGAAACATTTTCCCCAGTTGGATTCGATCGGTTATCCGTTCACAAAACAGAGTCACGAAATTCACAATCAGGAGATGCGTCAAGTCAACAAAAATACCAATTAATAGAAGGGTATGTGCCATTCAGCTTGCCAATCTTAACCCCACCGAGCTCCAGGAACTTTATCCAGCAAAAATTACTGAATAGAGGAATTACCTGCTATATCGGCTGGACAGAAGCGCCTTTTGGATTGGAGGGATTTCAGGGTGCAGAACAGCTGCAAAAGCAACTATTGGAATTGCCAATTCATCATCATATCAACAGATACCAACTGGAAATAATGGCTGATTGTTTGAATAATTTGAAAATTACTCGACAACCCTACAGCTTCTCAAAGGGAAGCTTTCTTTCATCTGATTTATGAATTGAACGGAGATATAAAAACCCGGATTCCGTGGTCTTGTTAGTTATGAAATCCGGGTTCTTAAAATTACATCAAAAAAAGGAGGAGAAGCTATTACTCAGGAATGGCTACATTGGTTTCCACGGCAAGAGTGATTGTTCTCATCGTCATACCGTCTTCTTCCAGCATTTTCTCGAAGCGTTCAATTTGTGGCATTATTGCCCGCTCCATAATACGGCGCTGCATGCCCGAAGCATTTTCGAGCTGTTCCTTCAACTCCTGCATACCTTCACGGGCTTCGGCAAGTTCTTCAGCAGAGAACTGCTCGGATATTCCCTGAACTCTCATTTCTGTGAGAAACGGCATATTGATGCCATCAACAACCCTGTAATCTTTCATGTCGATGTCGATCGAGCCGGTGAATTCTTCTTCAAAATTCATATCAAAACTCATTCGAAGCAGTACATAGTCGTTGGCCTCTATGTATAACCGACCGCTCTGAGGCTCGCCATCCTGCTGTTGTTCAACACTTCCTACAGCATCCTGGTAAAATGCAGACACATCTTCAATAAATAGGACGTGGGCATTTCTGCCATCAATATTTTCTGTACCCTCGTAACTGGCGTTCTCAACGATGGCGTCGTAATTGCGTTTAAAATTATAATAATCGGCACTTGGTGCATCGGTAGCCGAGGTTACCAGTTGCATGGTATCGGTGCCGTCTTCCATTGTAACTTTCCTGTAATAGGATGTATCGGGTTCATCCGTTTCCAGGAATCCTTCCATCCGGGTTACCATCATCATGGTTTCTATTCCGGAAATGGAATTGCTGTACTCCTCAATCATTCTGTCCAAAATATCAGCGGCACTTTGTGCATGAACGAATGTGGCTGAAAGACAGATGGCTGCAGTGATTATAACTGTCGAGTAGATTTTACGCATGGTATTTCGGGATTAATTTCTGGTTATATGAAAAATGATATTTCTTTCGATAGAAAGCAATACACGTGCTGGTTAGTACACGATATTCATGTCCAAATCAGGTCAATAAAATTGTTTCCGATCGGTTTTTTTAAAAAAGAATCATTTTAGGGATTTAAAATTTCCTGAAAATCACGATGGCGTTGTGCCCGCCAAATCCAAAATTGTTGCTCATCGTCGAATTCACTTCGGTTTCTCTGGCATTTTTCAGCACAAAGTCAATTCCATCGGGAATTTCCGAGTCAATTGTTTCAGTGTTGATAGTGGGAGGGATCACATTATGTTTCACCGACATCACAGATAATATGGCCTCCATGGCTCCGGCCGCTCCGAGCAGGTGTCCCGTCATTGATTTGGTTGCACTGATGACCGGTTTCGCATTTGTTTTTTCATACAGTTTTGAAACGGCAATAATTTCGCTGATATCTCCCACCGGAGTGGAGGTGGAATGTGTGTTGAGATAGCTTAGATCTTCCGGATTCAGTTTGGCTTCTTCAAGAGCCAGCCTCATTCCGCGCAGTGCGCCAAGGCCTTCCGGGTGGGTGGCCGTTAAGTGGTATGCATCGGCCGTCATGGCTGCCCCAACCACTTCAGCATAGATGTTGGCGCCGCGGGCTTTGGCGTGCTCGTACTCTTCCAGAACCAGCGCACAGGCACCTTCGCCCATCACAAATCCATCTCTTTCGGGATCGAACGGACGGGATGCGGTTTCGGGTGCTTCGTTTCGGGTGCTCATCGCCTTCATCGCGGTAAATCCGCCAATGGTTGCCTCGGTAATTGGGGCTTCCGACCCTCCGGCAACAAACGCTTTGGCTTTGCCCATTTTTATATAGTTGAAGGCATCCATAATGGCAGTGTTTGAACTGGCACAGGCCGATATGGTGGTATAATTGATTCCCATCAACCCGTATTTCATGGAGATAAGGCCTGAAGCCATATTCGGAATAAGCCTGGGGACAAAAAACGGGCTGAAACGCGGTTCAAAACCACCTTTTGTGTACGATTTTACCTCATCTTCAAACGTGCCCATTCCTCCCTGTCCGGTGCCCCAAATTACCCCTACATCAAACGGCGACGTTTTATCGAGATCGAGGCCTGAATCTTCCAGCGCTTCTCCTGAAGCATACATGCCGTACTGGGTAAACAGATCGGAGCGTTTTATTTCGTTTCGGTCCAGACGCTTTTTGGGCTCAAAATTTTTAACCTCGCAGGCAAAACGGGCTTTAAATTTTTCAGGATTGAATTTGGTGATGGGAGCAGCTCCGCTCTTGCCGTCAACGGCTGCTTTCCAGGTGTCAGTTACAGTGTTCCCGAGTGGCGTAAGTGCGCCAAGTCCGGTGACAACGACTCTTGTTTCTTTCATTGTTAATTGTGTTCGTAAGTTTTAAAAATTCTCAATTCAAAGGTGCAGATAAATACGGGAAAATGTGCATATAACAAAACAGAATTCTGCCATTTTTACCGATGATTAGAGCCGGTTATTTATTTCAGGCACAAGCATTTTACAAGACCTCTTACTCTCAAAAAAACGCAGAAGCAGTTCATTTCATTCAGAATGGTAATATCGAAAATCCGCAATTCTGACAATCCTGAAAAAATAAAAGCGCTTTTCCTTGATGAATTAATAAATATGGATAAAGATTATTTATAATTAAAAAATTATTGACAATAATAACTTACACCATGAAATTTTAGGCAAACTGAATTATTAACCAAATATTCTCTCCATGACTACTATGTATAAATCAGTGATCCTCGTGGTTGTTCTTGGTATTGCCGTTGGTTTAGTGGCGGTGCTGGAACAATCAGATAATACAGCAACAGACCCGCCTCAATCAGAAGTTGTTTACTCCACAGTTGCCGAAGAGCTGCCTGCCGAAGAGGCCGTGGCTTATGCAACCCTTGAGGAATTTCAGGCTTCACCCGAATATGTGAAATTTATGATTGATAACCTCTGGATTCTCATCGCAGCTTTTATGGTGCTATTGATGCACCTCGGATTTGCCTCAGTCGAAAGCGGCCTTACCCAATCTAAAAATTCGGTTAACGTAATCTACAAGAATGTCTTTATCCTCTGCACGGGGATATTGATATATGCAGTTGTAGGTTTTCAGTTGATGTATCCGGGAGATTTTAACGGAATTTTTGGGTTTGGAGGGTTCGGCATCGGGTTTGATTCGTCCGATCCCGTCGGGATGCTTACTCCGGCCTACGGAGAAGAGATGACCATCTGGAGCGATTTTATATTCCAGGCCATGTTTGCCGCCACGGCAGCTACCATTGTTTCGGGGTGTGTAACGGGGCGGATCAAACTTTCATCCTTTATGATTTTTGGAGCGTTATTGCTGGCCATAAGTTATCCCATAACGGGAAGCTGGGTGTGGGGCGGAGGCTGGCTCGATCAGCTCGGCTTTTATGATTTTGCAGGCTCAACACTTGTTCACGGTGTTGGCGGCGCAGCAGGCCTTGCCTGTGTGATTTTGCTTGGCGCCCGTTCAGGCAAGTTCAAAAATGGAAAAATTATCGGTATTCCGGCTCACAATATTCCATTGGCCACGGTGGGTGTGTTTCTTCTCTGGATCGGCTGGTTTGGCTTTAACGGCGGCTCGGTGCTCAGTGCCGATCCTGCTGAGGTATCGTTTGTTTTTGTAACCACCGCTCTTGCCGCCTGTGCGGGTGCGCTTGCTTCAATGATTACCACTCAGGTTGTGATGAAAAACCTGGATGCCCCGATGGCTCTCAATGGTATTTTGGCCGGATTGGTTGGAATTACAGCCGGTGCTGATGTGGTTTCACCTACAAGTGCAGTGGCTATTGGTGCGGTTGCCGGTGTCATTGTGGTGCTCTCTATTCTGATGTTTGATAAACTGAAACTGGATGATCCTGTTGGTGCGATATCGGTACACGGAGTTTGCGGAATTTGGGGAACCGTGGCCGTGGGGATATTCTCGACACAGGCCAGTGTGGGAGTTCAGTTACTGGGCACACTCACCATTCTTGCCGTTACATTCCTTTTCTCTCTGATTGCATTTGGAGCCATTAAATACACTCTGGGTGTGAGGGTTTCCAGGGAAGTGGAATCAGACGGGCTGGATATCTCCGAACACGGCAACAAGGCGTATCCGGACTTTTCACCGGTTCGCACATCGGAATTAGGAAGTTTTACAGCATAAGATACCCTGACTAATCAAGTGTAAGAAGCCATTCGGTTTGAGGTCCCGAATGAAAGAACCTGCGAGAGGCCGAAAGGCCCTCGCAGAGTTCACTATAAAAAAACTCAAAATTTTTCAGTAAAGACTATTTAGAACGGCTGAAAAAAACGATTTATTCTTCTTCAACTTCAATAAAATCAATAAATAAAAACAAATGAAAACGTTACTGAAACTTCTTCTTATCCTATTTTCCGGAATATTAATTTTGGCCACAGATGTGCATTCACAGGTAGATGTCTCTGTGGATTTTGCAAACCGTTATATCTGGCGCGGTGCCGATTTTGGTGATTCACCCAGTATTCAGCCCGAGATCAGTTTTGCAGCAGGCGGACTGGAATTTGGTTTCTGGGCTGCCTATGCCACAACTGGCAATCCCGATGGATCAGAAATCG
>SKYV01000200.1 GCA_007127745.1 Balneolaceae bacterium | reverse complement strand
TTGAATGGAGAGAGGAAAACGGCAAGTTTACCTCCAAAGAACAATTGCTCGATATTCGGGGAATCGGTGAGAGGCGGCTTGAAGCCATCATTCCGCTGATTGAGCTGTAAAATCTCAGTTCAGATTCTGCTTGCTCGACAGATGCTTCCAGTTTTGATCTACCTGTTGCTGGATGATTTGCAGTCCGTTGTTTGACTCATCCTGCATCACATTGGCAAAACGTCCCTGGTGTTTCAAATATTCACTGACTGGTACTTGGGTTTTGGGTGTATACGTGATGTTGAATTGTCCATTCTCAGTTTCAAAAAGCGGAAAATAGTTGGTTTCTACAGCCAGACGTGCCAGTTCGATGGAGCGATCGGGGTCGTGTTTGTGGCCGGGCGGGCAGGGGCCGTCCACCATTAAAAACCGAAAACCGGATGCTTCTCTTGCCTTTTCGAGCTTGGATTTTAAATCCATTAAAAAAGCAGGTGATGCCGTGGCTGAATACGGAATGTTGTGGGCTTCGATAATTCCCATCAGATTTTTTGCAGGCAGTTTTTTACCCTGTGGATCCGTTGTTGTTCTGGCACCTGTGGGCGTTCCCGTGCTGCTTTGTACGCCTGTATTCATGTATGCGCCATTATTGTTGCAAATGAAAACGATGTTTTCCTGACGGGCTGCCGCTCCGGATAGTGCCTGTAATCCGATATCGAATGTGCCGCCATCACCAGCTAAAACAACAACATTGGCATCGGTTTTCCCCTGACGGTCAAGTGCCCGCCTGACTCCGGTAGCCGTGGCAGCTGCTGCAGCAAAAACGGTATGAACCACACTTCCTTTCAGCAGGTTCATAGGATTTGGCCCCGCAATAATCGAGAAGCAACAGGCGGGTACAACATAAACGGTTTTGGGTCCCATTACACTGGAAACGTAACGCGCCAATAGAGTCCATCCACAGCCGCGGCAGCTCAGTGCGCCGCTGTACATATTTTCTTCTGTGATTAAGAATTCGTTTTCAGGTATCATAACGTTTAAATTTTTAGCCGGTTTTATGGATTGGGTCTGTTACATAAATCCGGCTGTTTATGTCATCCAAATTACTCCGTCTATTCCGGTTTTATCGAAGTCGCTTTCAATAATTTTTTCTATGGTTTTAGAAGAAACATCTCTTCCGCCGAGCCCTGTATACACTCCGAAAATGTTGTATGGTGTCCCGTGCAGCGCTCGTTTCATCTCCTGCATCAGAGCGCCTTCGGTATCTCCGGGATAATTCCGGTCGATATTGATAATGGCACAATCTCCGGAGACATTATCCAAAACGGAGAGAACTGATTTTTTCGGAAAGGGTTTAAACAGCCGGATTTTCAGTAATCCCACCTCCGGATGGCGATTGACAATCTGCCGGGCCGTTGTGGTAACAGAGGCCATGGTGACCAGGATTTTTTCAGTCTTTTCATGAATATTTACTGCTTCAACAGCAGCATATTTTCTGCCGAAGGTTTTATCAAACTCATTGCCAAGCTGTATGGTTTCGCTCTCCACTTTTCGGATGCTTTCCCAGTAAAGGCGGTTATATTTATCGTACATATCCGGGCCAACCAGTCCGCCAAATGCTTTTGGATGCTCCAGATCAATCTGATCATCCATTTTTTCTCTTGGCGGACAAAATTCATTAACCATTTTTTGATCGGGGATATAGACATTTTCGCTGGTATGGCTCATGTAAAAAGCATCGAGCACCACCATTACGGGTAGTTTGAGTTTTTCAGCCAGTCGATACGATTGAATGATTGTATCCATCACCTCCTGCGAACTTTCGCAATAGTACTGCACCCAGCCGGTATCACGCTGTGAGATGGAGTCGGTTTGATCTGCCCAGATATTCCACGGAAAAGAAGGCCGTCCCACGTTGCATGCAACAACCGGAAGGCGCATGTGGGCAATGGCGTGAAGTACTTCATGAGCATAAAATAACCCCTGACCGCTGGTTGCTGTAAACACCCGTTCACCGGCAAGTGATGCTCCGATCAAAGCGGCAAATACAGAATGCTCACTCTCCATATTTACGGACTCTGCATCAAATTCACCACTCGCAATCATATTCGTAATTTCTTCGATAATGGAAGTTTGAGGAGTGATGGGATAGGCCGTAACCAATGAAACCTTGCTCAGTTTTGCGGCAATAGCAGCTGCACTATTTCCTTTCAGTACCTTTTTGGTGTGCCGTGTCAGAAGATCGGCGCGCGGAGTTTTCTGCATTTCTGTTGTCTCAAACTGTAGCATGGGTTTCTGAGTCCTTATTGTTTAAAACGTTGAATGTTGTAATGCACAATTTTTCTGTCTCTGTTTATCCGGCTCTTACTTCCCGGCAGGCAGTAACAGTTCTTACTTTTGATGCAGCTCGTTCTTTGGTTCTGTCTCTGCCAGGCTGCTCTCTTCCACATATTGTATAGCCGAACAGGGGCATTCGCGGACGCAAATTCCGCATCCTTTGCAATAGTCATAATCAATTCTGAGCCGGAAATCATCATCAATAAATATGGCAGCATCGGGGCAGTAATTCAGGCAGTTTCCGCAATTAAAACATTCGCCACAATGCAGGCAGCGTCCGGCTTCTTTGAGAATGGTTTCTTGCGTCAAACCACTGGCAACTTCATCAAAATTGTTTGTGAGATTGCCGGGTGTAGTTACCGGAGTAGGATTTCCGGGAGTTGGCAAATAGTATCTGTAATTGATCCGGTCATGAGTAGCAACTTCCCGGTTTTTCTCCGGTTTTTTCCACTCTTTTCCTTTCAGGAATGCATCAACCTCCCGGCCAACTTCATTACCGCTGCCAATTGCTTCAACTACAGTTCCGCCCCAGGCCATATCGCCTGCACAGAAAACCGGAGTTTTTGAATCGGCCATAACTTCATTTAAGCGTCCCTGGCGGGCCTCAATCTCTTTACCGGAAAAAACAAACGGATCGGGCCACTGGCCAATCGCCTTAATCAGTTTATCTGTCAATACAGAATACTCCGAACCTTCAACAGGCACCGGCCGCCGCCGGCCTGATTCATCCGGCTCACCCAATTCCATTTTTTGCAAAATGAGTTCATGCCGGCCGTTTTTATTCTTAAGCCTGACAGGTGCCGTCAAAAACTGAATGGGCACTCCCTCTTTTATGGCCTCTTCTACCTCTTCGGCAATTGCGGGCATTTCCTGGCGGGTACGCCGGTAATAGATGGTGGGTTTTGTGCCCAGCCGAAGTACAGTTCTGGCAACATCAATGGCTGTATTTCCGCCTCCGATTACAGCTACGGTTTCTCCCTTTTTGACCTGTTCCTTTTTACCACTGATATTCAAGTCTCTCAAAAACTCAATTCCGTCAATCAACAGTTCATCGTTGCCAATTCTCAGGTTTGACCCAATATGGGAGCCGACTGCAGTAATGATGGCCGAAAATTTTTCGTCCAGTTCATCAATAGTCACTTTTTTATCGGTGATAATTTTTACGCCCTGGCGTTCAATCTTTTCAATTTCCTTGTCTAATACATCGGGAGGCAGCCTGAAGGCAGGAATTCCGGAACGCATCATACCGCCGGCTTTCGGGAGAGCTTCAAATACTGTAACCTCATAACCCATTTTCCGGAGGCGAAGAGCAGCGGTCAGTCCGGCCGGGCCGGATCCAACAACGGCAATTTTTTCTTTGTTTTCAACAGTTTCGGGTTGATGTGGGTACTGCCCATTTTTATCCCCGATAAAACGCTCAATAGCACCGATGTTCACCTTTTCATCAAGGAAAATTCGGTTGCAGTTTTGCTGACAAAAATGAGGGCACACCCGCCCGCAGATGGCTGGAAACGGATTGTGCTGATAGATGATTTCATAAGCCTCTTCAAACTTTCCTTCCGATGCCAGCCGCACAAATTTTCTTACGTCGGTTCCGGCCGGACAGTTGTCCGTGCAAGGTGCTTCAAGTTCTTCGTATTTCGGCGCAATGACCCGCCAGTTACCGGTTTTATTGATGGACATCGGTTTATCCCAAAACGGAACATCCCATTCGGGTTCTTTGGAAACCGGTGGTGTTTGTCCGTTTTGTGCGGGTTGATAGTGCTCATCAGTCAATTCCTGTACCTGGCGAAACGCTGTTTTTGCCGATTTTTCATTGGCCTCAGGTTTGGCAGGCACCTCTTCATAAATAATCTCTGTAGCTTCGCTGATATCGGCACCGAGGATTTTCAACATGGCTCCCACCATGGCGGCATTTACAATAGGCAGAGTTTTACTTCCCAGTTTGTTTTCAACCGAAATTCGGGTAGCGGGTACAGTGTAAATATGTTTAGCTTTTCCCTTAAAAAATTCAGGCGGATTCTCAGTGTTAATTAGCAGGGAGCCTTCTTCATACAAACCGTCGAAAACCGGAGTCTGATCAATCAGGCCTTCATCAAAAATGACAATCAGGTGGGGTTGATAGATGTAGTTTCTGGTTAAAATGGCTTCCGGTGAAATTCTCAGATAAGCCTGAATGGGGGCACCGGTGCGCTCTACTCCGAAAAACGGAAAAGCCTGTACTTCGTAGTTATAGCGGTAACTGAAAATTTTTGCAAGAATTTCGAAGGCTGTAACCATTCCCTGTCCGCCTCTTGCATGCCCTCTTACTTCGATAAGTTTGCTGATGTCAACCATTGAACCCCCTCTGATTTTTGAAAAACGGGTGCCAGGATCCTTCCCTTATTTCAATATATAAAAATCCCTCTAAAACGAATAGAATAATAGTGTTTTAATACCCTTTAGTCTGCAAAAAAACTGATCTGCTCTGATTTGGGCAAATTAAATGGTTACAGCAATTCGTCGGAATAGTAGGTATTTACCTTTTCGCGAAGGTTGAAATTGCTGCTCATCACTTCGCCGTAGGCCCCGGCGCTGCGGATGGCAACCAAATCTCCGCGTTGCAGTTCGGGAAGTTCGATATCTTTTCGGAAAGTGTCTGAAGTTTCGCAAATGGGACCAACCACATCGTAATATTTTTTTGATTTGCTGCTGGTTAATACATCCACGCGGTGTTTGGCCTGATAAAGTGCCGGGCGAATCAGCTCGGTCATGCCGGCATCAATAATGGCAAAATTGGTGCTGATTCCTTTTTTCACAAACAGCACTTTCGAGATCAGATTTCCGCACTGCCCCACGATACTTCTGCCCAGCTCAAAATGTACTTGCTGATTTTTTGAAACATCAAGATTCTGGCTGAAAAGTTCAAAAAAATGTTTAAAATCCGGAATGGGCTCTTTGTCTGGGTGGTCGTAATTGATCCCGAAACCTCCACCCAAATTCAGATGCTCCAATTCAATTCCTTCCTGCTCAAACTGCTCGCGGATAATGTTAATTTTTTCACAAAGCTGCCTGAACGGCTCCATGTCTCTGATCTGAGAGCCGATATGAAAATGGATGCCTTTCAGATTCAGAGATTTTAGTTCTGGCAGTATTTTGAACAGTTCAGGAAGTTTGTCGGGGGTGATACCAAATTTGTTTTCCGTGAGGCCGGTAGTAATATACTTGTGGGTTTTGGCTTTAATGTTTGGGTTGAGCCTGACTGCAACATTGGCCTTTTTCCCGGCTTCGGAAGCCAGCTCGTTCAGAACCGAAAGTTCCTGCAGCGATTCGCAGTTGAATGAAAAAATGTTGTATTTCAGCCCGGTTCGGATTTCATCATCCGTTTTTCCTACTCCGGCAAAAGCAATCTGCTCCGGCTTGAACCCGGCTTCAATTGCGCGTTCAATTTCCGGTCCGCTCACACAATCAATGCCCAGGCCGGCATCCCGGATAATTTGCAGCAACCTGTGATTAAAATTGGCTTTAACAGCAAAGTGGATGTGATACCCTTTATCAATTCCATGTTTTTGTATGTTATCGAGTGTGTTTCTGAGCAGGTCAAGATCGTAATAATAAAACGGGGTTTGCAGAGTTCGGAATTTGTTTACCAGTTCGGGATTCATCATAGAAAAACAGTTGATTATTGAAGGGAAAAGAATACGGATAATGGTTAAAAAATGGTATAAATAATCAAAACAGAAGTATTCACATTTTTTGCATATTAATTGGGGTGGCTGGCGATTGAACAATAAAACCGATTGTTTATTGAATAAAAAAGAGAGTTCGTTCGTTTCTAGAGTAATAGAGTTGATTTACAATTGTTCATAGTTCAAAGAACCGAGGGTTGACGAAAACATTACAGGTTCTGCCCGTTTTAACATATTTTAATTAAGAGACATACAATTGCTCACCAGATGTTTGGGAAGAGTGAAAGCTGTGCAATTCAAGAAATTTCTGTTTGATAAAACTTGTTTTATGAGGTAACACGCATACGAAGATAGTTGCGAGAATAGAATGAAAATCAGTTGATTCTAGCCGTCAATTTAACCCAAAAAAGATGTCTGTTTTGAGAAAAGAAACGAAATTACAAGTGATAAAGCACTTTTTTATAGCTTCTGGAATGCTTTTTTTTGCGTATGCCTGTGGATCCACCGAGCCTCAAATCGTTACAAATGGAGACGACGGCTATTACCAAAATCAGGCCTATACACCGCTGGTGAGAAAACAGATTCACGACAGTTTTAAATCTGTCCGGAGAATACAAAGCAATGTAATTTACAAGACGTACCAATTTTACCTGGATGACATGCCGAGTGAGTCTGAGATTGATAATCTTGATCTGGAAGCCATCGCTGCTGATACAAAAATTGATAACCACTCATCGGCCGGAACCGGTATTGTACTTTCAGTCAGAAGCTCGGGTGTTACGTTATTGACTGCCTCTCATACGGTTACTTTTGCGGATACAATTTATCACTATTCAAGTGATCGTGCTGCGGACGGGAGCCGGTATCTGGAGGCAATTTCCGTCAAAGAGTCTCTGAACCAGTTTATTTATGCTGATAACGACATTGTATTTATGGAAATGGCCATTAACGACCCTCGCAGAGATCTGGCAATTATGAGAACAGTTTCAAGCCATCAGGGAACTGGTCTTCGGCCGCTTTCTTTGCGCCCCGGAGATAGTGATGAACTCGACTGGACCGATATTATTTATGCCGTGGGTTATCCGAGAGGTGTGCAGATGGTTACCCAAGGCACGGTGAGCCGGAGTGAACATCCCATTCGAAGTATTGTGCTCGATATATCCATCAATCGCGGATTTAGTGGCGGAGCTGTATTTGCTGTCAGGAACGATGGCTCCGGGCTTGAGTGGGTTGGATTGATTACTTCTGCAATGGGAGAACAGGATACTTTTTTGATTCCGGAGGAAATACCGGGCGAAGAGTACAATCCTGAAGTGCCATATACCGGAGATGTGTTTGTTGAAACCAAACCGAGAATCTATTACGGAATTACAAATGCCGTTGATATCAAACGGGTCAGAGAGTTTATCAATGAAAACCGGGAAGAAATCATCGAAAAAGGATTGAGAGTACCGGTCATTTAATTTTCAGGGGTTCTATCGGGATGGTATTATCTAACTGTAGCTTTTCTGATAATTCAGAATAACCATTGGTTTACAATTCTTTTTCACAATCAAAAATTGCTATTTTCTGGTCACGGATTAAACTAACTTGTAAAAAAAATATAAGCTCAACCTGCCTGAGTTTTAGATTACTATTTTTGAGTGAACTCAATTCTGTTTTAAAACTACTTAAAGCTTGCTAAATGGAAAACAGTTTTAATTTTTCAATTCCTTTTGATGATCCGGTGCTCATTTTCGCACTGGTGATGCTGATTATTCTGCTGGCACCCATGGTTTTCAAAAAGCTGAAGATTCCGGGACTTGTAGGGCTAATTCTCGCCGGTACGGTGGTAGGCCCCGGCTTGCTGGGATTGATTGAGAGAGATTTCACTATTGAACTGCTGGGTACGGTGGGTCTGCTCTATCTGATGTTTATGGCCGGCCTTTCCATCGATTTGAACCAGTTTGAAAAACTTCGGGAACGAAGTATCGGTTTTGGCCTGCTCTCTTTCTTTTTGCCTCAGCTGTCGGCTTTATATGTTGGAACGCAATGGCTTGATTACTCTTTTTCAACATCCCTGCTGCTCGGTTCTATTGTCGGTTCGCACACACTGCTCGCCTATCCCATAGTGGAACGCCTGGGAATTACAAAAAACACCGGTGTTACCATGTCGATGGGCGGCACACTGGTTACGGATACCATGTCGCTGGGTGTACTCGCAATTGTAGCCGGTTCAGTAGGCGATAATCTGGGTGCCGGATACTGGATTCAATTTGGTGTTACGGTTGTCGTCTTTGTAGTTACTGCTGTTTTAACTATGCCAAGATTCGGACGGTGGTTTTTCAGAAACGTACAGTACGAAAAAAATATCGATTATGTGTTTGTGGTAGCAGTGTTGTTTACCACAGCCTTTCTGGCAGAACTTGCCGGATTGGCTCCCATTATCGGGGCGTTTATGGCCGGACTTTTGTTGAACCGTCTGGTGCCTGAAAGCAGTACACTGATGAGCAGAGTACAATTTGTGGGAAACGTGTTTTTTATTCCGTTTTTTCTCATTTCGGTGGGGATGCTTGTGGATATTCAGGTGCTTGGCAGCCTGGAGGTATGGGTAAAAGCCATAGTTTTCAGTTTGCTTGTCTTTTTTGGAAAAGGTATTGCTTCGTATGTGATGAAATATCTGTTCAAATACACAAATCAGGAAACACTGGTTATTTACGGTTTAACGACCCCGCAGTCTGCAGCAACACTGGCTGTTACACTGGTTGGTTACGAACTTGGCTTTTTTGATCAAACCGCCGTAAATGCCGTGGTAATTATGATTTTGATTACCTGTCTGATTGGCCCCTGGCTGGTGGAAAAATATGGCCGGCTTGTTGCCATCCAGGAAGAGGAAAAGCCATACAGCAGGGCCGATGCTCCCCAGCGTATTCTGGTGCCACTTGCCAATCCCGAGACGTCCGATGCCCTGATGGATATTGCCTTTATGGTGCGTGATAATAAACAAAGCCAGCCGGTTTATCCGCTTACGGTAGCCCGCGATGGCGCCAATGTAGAAGCGAATGTTGCAAGAGGTGAAAAAATGCTGAGTCATGCTGTTCTTCATGCAGCATCTGCTGATGTGGAGGTGAATCCGGTGACCAGTGTGGATTTGAATGTGTCGAGAGGAATTGCGCGAACAATTGAAGAGCGGCGTATTTCGAATATTGTAATTGGCTGGAACGGGGAGGTATCGGCCCGAATGAAAATTTTCGGTAGCATATTAGATCAGCTTTTATCGGAAGTGGACGAAATGGTGATGGTGTGTAAAATCGAAAAACCGGTGAACACATTTGAACGGCTGATTCTGGCAGTACCACCCTTTGCTGGGCTCGAAATCGGGTTTCCGGGAACAGTTCGATCCATCAAGCTGATGGCAGAACAGATGGGCGTTGACCTGGTGGTGGTATCGACCAGTGAACGTGAAGCATCTGTAAAAAAAGGAATCGACAAAATTAAGCCGGACCTGGATATAAAGTACGAAACGATTGATCTGTGGTCGGGGCTGCCAGGGTGGCTTGAAAAGAACCGCAAGGAGAATGATCTTTTTGTGCTGAACAGTGCAAGAGAAGGTTCTCTGTCGTGGAGGCCGGGTCTCGATCGACTGCCGCGGGTTATTTCCCAGAAATACCCGGAATTGAGTTTTATAACCGTATATCCGTCCCAGATTGCCGAAGAAGCCGCCCAGGGAATGGGACTGAAAGATGACTATGGACTGCTCAGAGAAGCGAGAATCAAAACCAGGCTGAAAGGAGAGGATATTGAATCCGTTCTTTGTGAAATTATTTCTGATGACATCGCATTTGAACACATCGACAATAAACGTATTACGCGCAGGTTACTGGAAAACTCCTCCGATTATACACCGGAGGTGATGCCGGGCGTGGTACTCTATGAATCGCACAC
>SKYV01000267.1 GCA_007127745.1 Balneolaceae bacterium | reverse complement strand
TGACCGGCCTGTTTGTTTTCAGGAATGTAACCGGGCGGATTGACCGGATGAAAAAAGCCGTGACAAAATTTGAAAGAGGCGAGCTGAATGAACGCATTCCGGTTTCAGGAAAGGATGAAATTGCACAGCTTTCTACCTGTTTTAACCGAATGGCATATACCATTGTCGATAATATGGAGGCGATCAAAAAAACCGATAAACTTCGCAGAGCACTGATTGCCAATGTATCGCACGATCTGCGCAGCCCGCTGGCATCTATCCAGGGCTACCTGGAAACGATCCAGTTGCGGGGAGATAAAATTTCGAAAGCCGAATATAAAGAGTATATCGCCACGGTTTTGGGAAATACCCGGAAACTCAACAAAATGATTGATGATCTTTTTGAACTCTCAAAGCTTGATGCAGGAAATGTTCAGCCCAATTTAGAAAAAGTTTCGGTTGCCGAACTTGTGCAGGATCTGGTTCTCCAGTTTAAACCGATAGCTGATAAGAAAGGTATTCAGCTGGATGCCGTTTTCCCGGAAAATCCAAACTCGCTGATTACAGCCGACATGAGTTTGCTGAACCGTGCCATAACCAATCTGATAGACAATGCCATCAAACATACCCCCGGGGGCGGAAAAGTGTCTATCATCTCCACAAGAAACGGTGAAGATGTGGTGCTCGAAGTCAGTGATACGGGCGAGGGCATTTCGGCCGAAGACATACCTTTTGTTTTCGACCGGTTTTACCAGGTAGACAAAAGCCGTTCGAATGGCTCCGGGGCGGGACTCGGCCTGGCTATCGCGAAAAAAATCTTTGCCCTGCACGGAGCATCCTTATCGGTAGAAAGCCCCGGCGGTGTTGATGGAACCACGTTTAAAGTATCTATCCCGTCTGCCAAAAGTTGAACAAGCATAAAGGCTATTAGTTGTTCATCCTGACGCCTCAAGATTTTTTTCAGTACAATTTAGTTTAGTCATTCAATGATATTTATAGTTTAAGAGGTCAAAGAAGCCTGTTTACTTCAGATTATTCAGCAATAAAATTTGAGTGATCTATTGTAATGATTTGAAAAAAAATCCGCTTGCGGATGTCCGATTTTATAGCCCCGGATTTCAATCCGGGGATCAAGATGGACATTGATTGCGACAAGTGCCGTAGGTACGGAAGATCTGGTTGCTGGATTATACCATCTGCACAATCCGCATAAAATCCATACCACCATAAATCTATCCTTTGAGATGGATCGTGCCTACGGCACTAAAATTGAGGCGGTTCATTTAAACCCCGGATTGAAATCCGGGGCTATAAAATCGGTTATGCCTAACGGCATATTCTATGTTAATAATGAAAATGAATTTGTATAAGGTTTTCACTCAATAGTAATCTACACTAAAATAAACTACCTCTAAAAAAACCTTGAGGCGTCGGAACGAACCAAAAGATCAAGCCTGCCTGCGCTGAAGCTTCGGAAGGCAGGTACGGGATGACACCCTTTTTTTACAGCCTCAGACTTATTTTTCAATTTCTTTTGTCGAACTGACGTTAAACAACCTTTTTTAGCACGGCTGAATGTTCTGATTACCATCCTTTCTTGATCAAACTGTTACACATTTGAGAAGTAATGAGGGAGAGGTGTTGCTTATCATTCTTTTTCAGATATGTAAAACTCTGATTTAAAGAAAAAACACTTTGAGGAATTCGTCTGAGGAATGGATGCATATTAATGTATTTCCTGCAATTCGTCATGCCGCTTGAAGTACTCTGCTGCGGGCCGGAGATTCCGCCCGATATTTTTTAAAAAGTTAACCTACAGCTATTACCAACTAAAAACGATATCTAAAAATGAAGAAAAACGTATTCTTATTGATCATCACCACTCTGTTTGCAACCTTAATTTTTTCTGCGTGTTCATCGGATCAGAATCAAACCTCCCGGGCTGATTCCGAACAGCAACAGCAGCAGACAGAACTGGACAGAGCTCCGGATTTTGAGGTAACAACCATCGACGGGCAAACGATCAGCCTGCAGCAATCACTCGAGGATGGAAAACCGGTTGTTGTTTATTTCACGGCTTCATGGTGCCCAACCTGTGCAAGAAACTGGCCGGCACTCTCGGAAGTGTATCCGGAATTTGATGATAAATTAACGCTTGTAGCGATCAGCATCGATCCTACCGATACGGAAGATGTAATCCGGAAACTTTCTGAAGAGAGAGGTTTTACTTTTCCGAGTACCGCCGGCAAACCCGAAATTATGATCGATTTTGGAGCTTCGGGCCAGGCAACTACTGTTGGAGTCGACAAAGAGGGCAACATTGCATTTAAAAAACGGGGTGAGGCGCTTTCTGCCGATCAATACCGTGAACTCTTTGCCGGCCTGCTGAACTAAATAATATGTGTTCGGAGTATATTTGAATTTGGCAACGAAAAAGTCCCCTCCTTTTCAAGGAGGGGATTTAGGGGTGGTTGTGCCATAGGCATCCCGTTGGGGAAAAAGGCCGACGAGCTACTTTCTCAAATTGTACCCCACTTAAAGTGCTTTAACCACCCCCGACCCCT
>SKYV01000038.1 GCA_007127745.1 Balneolaceae bacterium | reverse complement strand
TTGCTGCATCTGGCAGCCCGAAGTGTGGCTAACCATAGGCCCCACTATCGTGAATACTACGAGCAAAAACTTGCTGAGGGTAAACATGAATTGCTTGCCATCAATAACATCATCAACAAATTGATTCGATTGTACTGCACTATGTGGAATAACAAGGCAGAGTATGAGCCAAACTATATTCAAAAAAACAAACACAAATGGAAAAAAACAGCATAATTCACTTGATTTAGTCATAGTATTCAGGATCACTTTTAACGCACTTATCTCATTTTTCAATGACAATTTTGGGTTAAACTTTATCCAAGCCAGCCTTCACGATCGAGACTCCGGTACTGAATAGCCTCCGCAATGTGCCGGGATTGAATGGATTCGACATGATCGAGATCTGCAATCGTTCTTGAGACTTTCAATATACGATCGAACGCCCGGGCAGAGAGCCCCAGAGAGTTCATTGCTTTTTTAAGCATCTTCTCCCCTGCATCATCAATCCTGCAAATTTTTCTCGCAAGTTTTGTGTTCATCTGCGCATTGCAATACACGGCATTTATCCCCATAAACCTTCGATCCTGAATTTCCCTGGCTTCCACCACCCGTTTACGGATTTCAGCAGAACTTTCACCTTTCCGCCTGGCTGAAAGTTCATCAAAACTGACTTTCTCTACATCAATATGCAGATCAATACGATCCAACAGAGGCCCGCTGATTTTGCTCAGATATCGCTGCATTTGTATGTTAGTAGCCCCATTTTCATCAGCCGGATCGTACCAGTCCCCCGTGGGCGACGGATTCATCGAAGCTACCAGCATAATCCTGCTCGGATAACTTACACTCATCCTCGCCCTCGAAATGCTGACCGAGCCATCTTCAAGCGGCTGACGCATTACTTCCAGCGCACTGCGTTTAAATTCAGGAAGCTCATCCAGAAAAAGCACGCCGTTATGGGCCATTGAAATTTCTCCCGGCATGGGGATGCTTCCTCCCCCAACCAATGCCACATCCGAAACCGTATGATGCGGACTTCGAAACGGCCGGCTCGTAACCAAAGATTTTCCCGGTTCAACCAGTCCGGCTACCGAGTGGATTTTTGTTGTTTCCAGGGCTTCATCCAGTGTAAGCGGGGGTAATATCGTGGGCAGCCTTCTGGCCATCATGGTTTTGCCGGAGCCTGGCGGTCCGACCATAATTAAATTATGACTTCCCGCTGCGGCAACTTCCAGAGCACGTTTCACATTTTCCTGTCCGCGCACATCCTCAAAGTCCAAAATTTCTGCCTGGCCGTTCTGATTGAAGAGAGATTTCACATTCACATGCATCGGATCACGAGCCGTATCATCCTGGAACCACTCCATCACCTGCTGCAAGTTGTCAAATGCAATCACCTCAATTCCATCCACAACAGCGGCTTCGGCACCATTTGCTTCGGGCAACAGAACGTAATCGAGCCCCCGGTTTCGTGCTTCCACCGTCATTGGCAGAACACCTTTCACCGGTCGCAGTTTACCGTCGAGGGCAAGTTCGCCCAAAATCAGAGATCGTTCCAGTTTGTCTGTTTCTATCTGTTCAGAAACGGCAAGCAGGCTAACGGCAATCGGGAGGTCGAATGCGCTCCCTTCTTTCGGCAGATCAGCCGGAGCCAGGTTTACCGTAATTCTTCCCCTCGGAAAATGGGCGCCTGCATTTTTCAGTGCGGCATCAATCCGGTCTTTCGATTCGCTCACCGCCCTGTCTGGCAGACCAACCAGAAAATACTTGGGTACACCGCCGCTCATATTGATTTCCACTTCAATTAACCGTGCATCAACCCCAATAGTGGATGCACAAAATACTCTTGAAAGCATGACAATTCCTGTATCTTTATTATAGGTCTTCTCGTAGTATGAACTATGAAAAGTGAATTCCTTACAAAAAATTATCAAAAAAATTCGATCGTCATGAAAAAAGAAGGCAGAACTATTGTAGAAGAGATTCAGGGAACGGTTGATGAAATTATCAGCCAGATCCGCAAATTGGTAAAAGAAGGGAATGCACGGCGGGTGATCATAAAAAGCAAAAAAGGCAAAACGCTTTTCCAGAGCCAGTTATCCATCGGTGCCGCCGGGCTGACATTTTTTATCGTGTATGCACCCATTATAACAGCCATAACTACCCTTGTGCTGATGGCAAACGAAGTAACCGTTTTGGTGGAACGGGATTTTGATGAAGAGGAGCCCGAAGATGAATATGAGGTGGATGCTGAAGTGATTGAGATTAAAGATGAAGACGAGGAAGAAAAACAGGAAAAAGAAAACTCAGAGGACAGCGAAAGCGAAAAAACCGTTGGTAAAAACGGATAATTTAAAATCCGGATTTCTTCATTTGAAATTATCTCCAACCAAAAAGCTTCACCGCACAAATTTTCCCGGTCTTTTTACTTTTGGATTTGGTATTTGCCATAAAATTCCTGTATCTTTGGAGTCTATCGCGGGGTGGAGCAGCTGGTAGCTCGTCGGGCTCATAACCCGAAGGTCGTAGGTTCAAATCCTACCCCCGCCACTATTAAAAGCCCTAAAGTTATATATATCAGATACTTTAGGGCTTTTTTGTTTTGGTTCTGTAAAACTATGGTAAAACAATTTTTTTAAAATCTGTTCTGTAAAACATCTGATCTTGAGGATACTATCCAAATCCCAATCGAAAAAAGGAGGCCAACGCCTCCCTAATTTACTCCTCTTTTCATAGAATACCCACAATCTCAGCAATATTTGGAAGATGATTCTAAAATAGCTGCTGTTATTTACTTAAATACAGTGAATGACCATTTCTACTACTATATACTTCATCCACCCCATATTTTCAACGATTCTATCTTTGAGTATAAGGAACTCACCTCAGTCTAAATGATAAAATTTTTTTGCTTCTGTATATAATGAACTTCCACAAGGCAATTACAATTGATAATTTCAAAAAAAAATCCCAAACAACTTTCAATTGCCCGGGATTATGTTCCTTTATGGAACGTTTCATCATTTGCCCTCATAAATGGAATTATGAAGGCTTCATTCCAGCTACGGAAGTTTTGACAATTTCATCGATAATTCTTTCCAAATAACGGGCCAAAGTTTTTACATGCCTGATAATCAGCGCTCTCCAAATCAGCAGTTCCAAATGCCGCCCAGGCACTCGGCCTGAACACACGGTCTTCCGGGAGATTATGCATTGAAACCGGAATTCGAAGCATGGATGCCAGCGTAATAAACAGTTCTCCCACATGCCCATAGCTGATCACCCCATGGTTTGAACCCCAGTTATTCATCACTGAGTACACATCTTTAAATGCCCCGGTCCCTGTTACATTCGGTGCAAACCAGGTGGTTGGCCAGGTGGGATCTGTACGGCGATTCAATACATCATGAATATCTTCTGGCAGCTTCACTGTGTAACCTTCCGCAATCTGCAAAACCGGCCCGATTCCTTTGATCAGATTGATCCGGGTCATCGTTACCGGCATCTCACCCTCAGTCAAAAACTGTGAAGAGTACCCACCGCCCCGAAAATATTCCAGATTTGCCGGACACCACCGCGTAGCTTCAAGACAGTTTTCTGCTTCTTCCACGGAAACTTCCCAGAACGGTTTGATGACCGATTCGCCATTACTTTTGTGCTGCCCGGTTCCGTCAAGTGACGCAGATCCGGAATTCAAAAAGTGAATTATACCTCCGGATGCTTTTCCATTGAGTTCATAGCCGGTTACACGCTTCACGGAATCGGGGCTCCAATAGGTTCGAATATCACCAAAAACAGGTGCTGTATTGGTTAACTGATGGCCCATCAGCATACATACACCGTTCAGAGTGTCATTTTCTGTAGCAACGATAAAAGGTTCACGAATGCCATTCCAGTCCACCGATGAATTCAGAATTGCCTCGGAAAAATCTCCATTTGGAAAGTGATCGGTCCACTGCCTTTGTCCTTGAAAACCGGAAGCAATCGCGTTATGCCCAAGTGCTTCTTCCTCATAACCGATCTCCTTTAATTTGGGATTTCCGATCATCAGATCACGAATGATCAGCGTCATTTTTACCACTGTTTGCCAGTTTTCATCTTTCTTTTCCCTGCTTTGCTGCCGTTCGGGAGGGTTAATGTTCTCTCCCTCCTTACAATAATCTTTCACCCATGTCAGTGCCCGCTTAAACTCTTCCTTGTCATAAATTTCCTCATTGATGCGCCGCGTCAGCTCCGACATATCTACTGCTTCGCAGCGCATGCCGAAGTAATCCTCAAAAAAGTCTTCCTGAACCATCGAACCAACGATTCCCATTGAGACCGATCCGATTGCCAGGTACGATTTACCCCGGAATTCTGCCACAGCCAGCCCGGCTCTCACAAAATCGAGAATTTTTTTCTTTACGTCTTCCGGAATGGAGTTGTCTCCGGCATCCTGAACCTCACTGCCATAAATACTGAATACCGGCAATCCTTTCTGATCGTGTGCTGCCTTAGTCGCTGCCAAATACACCGCTCCGGGGCGTTCACTACCGTTAAACCCCCAGATTGCTTTTGGATACCAGGGATGCATATCCATCGTCTCCGATCCGTAACACCAACAGGGTGTTACCGTCAGCGATACACCAACACCTTCTTCCTCAAACTTTTGTGCTGCCATGGCCGCTTCAGCCACTCCCCCAATGCATTGATCAGCAATTACACACTCCACCGGTTTGCCATTAGTATGTCGCACATGTTCAGAAATATAGGCTGCGGCTGATTCTGCCATTTTCATCGTCTGATCTTCCAGAGATTCCCGAACACCCCGCCTCCTTCCATCAATTACCGGCCGTATGCCGACCTTCGGTAATCTTCCAATCAGTTTTTTTGGAACAGAGTTTAGGCTTGTTTTTTCTGATACTTTTACTTTTCCATGTGTTGAATTCGACATAATTTCAATTTATAGTTGATCTATATGGTGAATGAACTTTTTCCATTTTCAGCTATCCTGCATCATTGTGTGGTATGAACGCTCATCAGTATACATTTTGTGAAAAACCCGGTACTTCTTATCAAAATATTCCGCCCGATTTCCACCGCCGGATTTAATGATTCGCCCAGCATGATTCATGCTTTCCATCGCAGCAACTATGCCGGCAAATTCACCAGAGGCCACAGCACCCAAAACAGCACTGCCCAGTAGCACTGCTTCTCCTTGCTTAGGCAGCACTAACTCACACCCGCAAATATCGGCATGTTGCTGAACAAAAAGTTCATTTTTAGTCCCACCCCCTGTTGCCATGATCTGGCGAATGGAATAACCGCTTTCATTGAGTGTTTCAATGATATGACGGGTACCCAGGGCGACCCCCTGAATGGCTGCCAGATAGAGCAATGCCAGATCATCTTTAGTAGATGAAAGCTTCAAACCACTTATCATCCCGCTCAATGATGGATTGGCACGAGGTGAGCGATTCCCGTGAAAATAAGGAAGCAGGTGAAACTCTTTGGTAAGCAGGCCCGAGTGTTCAAGGCCGAGTTCATTCGTCAGCCGGTCGATCCGCTCATTCAAAAGATCGTAAACAGTGCAGTTCTCCTTCTCAGCCTGCTTCTCCAGGTCACTGGCATGATGAGATGAAAAAATAACATGATCGATCAGCGCACCGGTTGCTGACTGCCCTCCCTCATTCAGCCACAAACCGGGAAGCATGGAGGAAAAATAAGGCCCCCATACTCCATTTATAAACCTTGGATCCGGTGAAACGGCCATATGGCAACTTGATGTACCCCCGATCAGTGCGATTTTCTCATTGAATCGGCCGGGACTCCTTCCCTCCGTGTTCATCCCGAGAAGCCCTAACCCGCCAGCATGAGCATCAATAATTGATATACCAACCGGGGTTCCAGGTTTTAACTCAAAATCAGCAGCAGCTTTTTCGGAGAGTCCACTTCCCGCTGCTTCACCCACAGGCCGTACTTTCCGACCAATACGTCGATAATTTTCATCAACAAGATCACTCAGGCCGATCTCCCGAAAATAGGAGTCGTTCCACCGGCCAATGCTTCCTTCGGTTCGGGATTCTTCATGACATAGATAAGTCCATTTGCATGTGGTGGTACAGGCTGAGCGGACATCCTCACCCGTAGCCCTGTATACCAGATAATCAGGAAGATCAAAAAAAAGAGCTGCTTTGTTCCAGGTATCCGGCATGTGCCGTTTGAGCCAGAGAAGTTTGGGGGTTTCCATCTCCGGGCTGATGATCCCACCAACATATTCCAATACTTTATGGCCGGCTTGATTAATCTCCTCCGCCTCTTTTTTAGCACGGTGATCCATCCACACGATGACATTTTGCATATCCGAACCATCAGGACTCACACTCACAGGCCGGTCACCTTCACCCAAAACCACCAATGAACAGGTCGCATCAAAACCAATTCCTTTAATATCCACCGGATTGATACCTGCATTTTTAACAGCTTTTTTCACCGACGTAGTACACGCTATCCAGATATCTTCCGACGACTGTTGTACGAAATCGACCTTGGGATGCCATATATTGATCGGATGACTCGCCTGACCAACCATATTCCCATTTCCATCAAAAATACCGGCCCTTGCCGAGCCTGTCCCTACATCAATACCTAAAAAATATTTTTTCTTCATTTCATTTCACACTATGTCATTGCAATCACCCAAACAGAAATAAATTACTAGTAATGTAATCGTTTACATTACTTCATATAAACAAACTTTACTGAATTTGTCAACATCTTGGACACTAAAAAAGGTTTCTTACAACTATTTTCATTTAATAGAGCCAAAAAAATCGGATGAATCCACATCAAAAAAACTTTCAGTTTTGGGTCTAACCATTGCCAGTAAATCCCCTTTTCTTCTCTATCCGGTTGTGGAAATATCTTCAAACTTTTCGGATGGATTGGTACAGTGCATAATCACCATTGACAAACCTGATTCAAGCTTTTCGATGGTTTCAGTATATTTTAGCGTATAAAACTGTTGAAACTCTTTATCTGAAGCTTTCATCATATCAGAGAATTGCCATCCGTAACTCACGTTGTGCAGATCACAAGGAACCGGCACCTCCTTCTCCCACACCTGCCTTCCATTTTCAGAAACGGAGATTTCCATCTTTTCTTCCCAATCCCACTGATGTTTCAGTTCCTTAATCGCTTGTATCCTGTAGTCATACGTAAGAAAAGAGTTGTGGCCACCCGGAATCATGACTGGTATTTCAAAGTCTATGCCTGAGTTATTATATACTTGCAAATAATCTGGATCAGCAAACAGTGTTCCCATTTGTGAATCCAGAAGCGTTAGCTGAAACCCCATTCCGATAGCAAATTCACCCTGTGCACGGATCTCTTTTTCTATTTCTTCAGGAGATGCATTTGCTACCACATCACTCACCGATCCCCATAAATACCCATGTTCATCTACAAGTCCGGATACGGCGGGTTTTCCCATCACCGGCCCCCACCGATAATCATCCCACTCGGATGTGATTGTCAGGTGATAGCCCGCATCGGCTTCCGGATTTTCCCTGATATAACTGTCGATACCCGGAACCCAGGATGTTGGCATCATTACACTAAAAGAGTTGGCCACTCCCTCCTCAATCGAATGAATTGACCCGCGATTTGAACCCCAGGACAACCCTGCATCATCCACATATATGATCAATAAACTTACATTCGCCGGGTACCCCAATTTCTCAGAATAGATTTGATCCTGTGCAAGGAGTTCAATCATTGGCCAGACAAATATGGCAAGTAGCAGCAAGAAAAATCGAAAAATTCTTTTATTTGTCATTTTAAAATACAGATTCCGTTTTATTGGAAATTTTCTGAATACAATTTAGATAAACTACAATCCCGATAATTTTACATTTTACGGGTTGATACTGACAGTGGTCTGAGAGCTTGAATTACAACAAATTCATGTTTTCATCCCAAACTGCAATCCGGTTTCGATCTTCCTCTCTGATGCATTCGTCCAGAGTTTTTTGATCATACTCCAGGCCGTGCTTCTCCAGAACATCTTCGGGTACTCCATCCCAGAATCCCGGCCGGTTTCCACGGTAATCCAGGTACTCTATACCGATCTGTGATGTAAAAAATCCCGTCGCAGTCAAATCACGCATTCGGTTAAAAAAACGAACTCCATACTGCATCTCGGGAGCAAACTCGTCTGGCCATGCAATTTCATCAATCATCTCAAGTCTTTGATATTCGCTACAATCCAAAAACTGACTTCCAAATCGTGTGTTACATTGGCTGTTAAGCCACATGAGTCCGCCCCGGGTTACAAGCTGTAATTGTGGCTGATCTTTCATCATAAACTCGATAAAGTCGGGTACGCCCGCATCAAGGGCACCGCCTGATTCCTCATCAGAAGGTATGATGATTTCGGTCAATACTCTCACCATTTCAAATTCTATATCTGTAAAAAATCTCTCCTCTATAAGCCGGGCATCGCGTTGTTTTTCTTCATCAGTCCGGCCATAACTAAGTTCGTTTTGAGCCAATATTTCACGGCTGATCTCTTCGTCTTTGGTACTGCAGCCGGTTGCTAAAAAGAGCCCGGCTCCTACACTACCGGCCAGCAACAGTTTCAGGTGTTCTCGTCGGTTCATATTATACGTTTTAATGTATTATTATTAACGGTTTGCACTATCACATGACCAATGCCATCCTGGCCTTAAGTATTGGTATTGTTCCAGACTTAACGTTGATTTCACATGTGCATGGTTTGGGTTCGGCAGACAACGAGAGTGCTCGTCAGTCGAAATTAAACGTTTTAAGATTTATAAATTTCCCTGTTTCATCTGATCCAGAATGTAGTCAGATGTTCTCCAGGAAAGAGCCATGATGGTCCATGTGGGATTTTTATCTGCTTGGGAGACAAACTGCCCCGCATCAACCACAAACAAGTTTTTACACTCGTGAGCCTGGGCGTACTTGTTAAGTACGGAACTGCCGGGATCATCTCCCATCCTTGTAGTGCCTACCTCATGGATAATTCGGCCTGGAGCTTCCAGTCCGTATTGAGAGTCGGCACCAGGTTTTTCACCGAGTGGAATTCCGCCAAGACTTGTCAATAATTCTTCGAATGTTTCCTGCATGTGACGTGCCTGTTTTAATTCATGCTCAGTCCACTGGTAATGAAACCTGAGAACGGGTATTCCATACTTATCAACGGTATCGGGGTCGATTTCACAATAGTTGGAGTACTGTGGAATACTTTCACCCCGGCCTACCACACCGATTGTAGATCCGTATAATTTATAAATGTCCTTTTTCAGGCCGGTTCCATAGCCTCCATTTTTTGAGGGATTTCCAAATTCATCCGTAATATGCTGTCTCATCGAATCCATCCCGAAACCAACACCATAAAGCGGCATGCCCATACCTCCTCCGAACTCCAGATGATAACCCCGGGGAAAGTCAAGCTGGCTGTTGTCGAGCCACCAGGGAGAGTAAACATGAATTCCCCTTGCTCCATCTTCATTGTATCTGTCACGGTCGATTAGTGCCGGTACTATGGCTGAACGGCCCGCTCCAG
Source organism: Balneolaceae bacterium (assembly GCA_007127745.1). Classification (GTDB taxonomy): domain Bacteria; phylum Bacteroidota; class Rhodothermia; order Balneolales; family Balneolaceae; genus Rhodohalobacter. The sequence goes on along the minus strand of SKYV01000038.1, from coordinate 392 downwards.
TGGAATCGTGAAGATACCGTCCAATCAAGCCACTGCCATTTGCTAAACCGTCGGGATACCAGTTCGATTTGGAGTTAAGAAGTAGTCGCGCAGTTTCACAGGCAGAGGCACCCAACACTACGGTTCGCCCCAGTATGTGGTATTCCTGCATATCCAGAGTATTCACATATACGACTCCGGTTGCCAATCCGTCACCATCAGTAGTAACCTCGCGAACCATTGCATTCGTATAGAGGTCCACATTACCTCGTTTCATAACGGGCTGAATGAGGCAAGTTCCGGACGAGAAATCAGCCAGTACATTACAAGCTCGGTTACACTGATTGCAATAGAAACAAACTCCTCGCTCCTGATTGATGCGTCGTGTGAGAACCGATTTTCTTGCGGGTATC
>SKYV01000258.1 GCA_007127745.1 Balneolaceae bacterium | reverse complement strand
AATTCGCTGGGTTGACCGGTAGTTCTCTTCAAGTTTGATGATGGTAGTATTTGAAAAAAGATCAGGAAAACGAATCATATTTTTGTGATCCGCTCCACGGAACGAATAAATACTCTGTGCATCATCACCCACAGCCATCACATTGCCATGGTAACTGCTAAAGAGTTGAGTGAGTTCGGCCTGAAGCGAGTTGGTATCCTGATATTCATCCACCATCACATGTTTGTGCTGTGTGGCAATTTTTATTCGGATATCGGTGTGATCGGTAAGAAGATCGCGGGTTTTTACAAGCAGATCATCAAAATCCATTACAAACTGGGTTTCCTTGTAATTCTGATATTCCCTGAAAAGCCGTTCAATTTTCTCAATATGAGCGGTAAACTGCGGATATTCATCCTCAATGGTATCGCGGATACTTTTTTGTTTGTTTACCGAACTGCTGAAAATGTTGTACAACGTTGATTTTTTGGGAAATCTGGATTTCTTTTTTGGCAAGTCCATCCGGTTCCTCACCAGGTTGATGGCATCCATCGAATCGGCAACATCAATGATGGTAAAATTTTCTGGATAACCGAGTTTTTCTGAATATTGATGGAGCAGTTTGCTGCAGTAGTGATGGAATGTGCCTCCCTCTACCCTTTGGCACCGTTCATCCAGAATCTGGCTGGCCCTGCGGAGCATTTCGCCGGCAGCCCGGCGGGTAAAAGTAAGCAATAAAATTTGGGATGGATCCACACCACTCTCCACCAATCTTGCCAGCCGGTAGATCAGGGTTCGTGTTTTCCCGGTTCCTGCACCCGCTACAACAAGTGCGGCGCCATCGTCAAACATTACAGCTTTGTACTGGGCTTCGTTGAGGAGATCCTGGTAGGCAATGGAATAGTCAGCCGGTGTAAAATCTTCTTTTGAGAGCACAAACTTTTTCATACCGGAAACTACTAAAAAACAGTGTATGTAAAAAGTATGTAAATGCAGTGACCTGCCAGAGCATCCCGGTTCTTTTGCCGGGATTCCTGGTAGAGTCACGGTTGAATGGTCGTACATTCAAAATGATTTGGTGTTGATATTTTCAATCACAGTTTAACAGATGTTTGTGCGAGGTTATATCATTTGCAAACCCTTGCCTTTCTCCCCTGCCCTTTCTAAACTCCCTGCATGAATCCACATCGCTTCATACTATCAATACCTATGCTCTTTCTGGCTGCCGGCTGTAAGAGGATTTCAACAAAATGCATTATCTGCAAATGGGTTTGGTTATTTTTTAAGTTAAAATCACTGTTATACCATTGCAATGAATTCTTTTAAATACACAGGATATTTTGAAAATGAAGTACTTCGAAAACGGCCCTATTTAAAAATCGAATGGTGTATTCGTACTGTTGAAAGTCCCGAAAAATTTGAAAAACAAGAAGACAACAGATATCGGTTTTGGAAAAAAAATACCTGAACTGAATAATCGTTATCTTCGTGTAATAACACTTGAAGATAAAGTAACCATACATAACGCATTTCCCGACAGGAGGTTTAAACCATGAAGTTTAATTACTATTCAGATACAGATTCTCTATATATCGATTTATCATCAAATATCAGCGCCGAAAGCAAAGAAGTCTCTGAGGGAATAGTGATAGATTACGATAGTGATGGAAAAATAGTTGGTATAGACATCGACAACGCCAGTAAAAAAATTGATTTAAACGACATCTCATTTATCGGTTTACCTTTCATGGATCAGAAAAAAGAATTGCAAAAAGGGTAAGGGTACTGCATTATATCTCCGTACTTACATGCAGTACATTACTTCTTTCTCATCATGGCACGCTTCCTCATATCGTACTCCATACCGGCCTGACTGCGTACGGACCAGCCTGCGCTGAAGCTTCGGCAGACAGGCAACAGTGAGTTCCTGTCAGAGTCACCCGCCAGGCTGCTATGCTTTCACGGCTACTCCTTGCCTTTCTCCCCTGCACGTGCTTAAACCCTTGGTATAATTTATGCAGTTGATAGTAGCATCAGCTTGCTTAAAAAATGTATCCACACGATTAGAATTTGTGTCGGAATTCGTACTCTGTCAGTTTGTTAGATTGATAGCCTTCCAAATCAATAAAAAAACTACCGGAAAATCTCATAAAATCCTTTCAGGAATACAAAAACATAAATTCCAAAAGCAACATAACCGGCATATGTCCATTTCTTCTGCACTGATTTGAATTGCTGAACACTCTCCCACTGTTTATTTCTCCAGGCCCATTTATTTCCGTGGAGTCCCAGGGCAATCAAAACAAAAATATTTATAATAGGAATCAATGCAAGCAAAGCGATATATGTTTTGTTGCCAATTCCCCAAATTGCACTCAGAAATACAGCTCCCCAATTCCACCGGTCAATTTCCTGAGGTACTTCAGCCTTTTCACGTTGTCCTGATGTATTATCCATAGTTTTTTGTAATTTTTACAGAATTTAAGAATACAACATAAACTGATTAATATAAAAATGTCGCAACAGAAACAAACCTACAATTTTTATTCAACAACACCATGCAGTGGAGTGAAAATAATCTATTTATGAACATTATTTTGAAATTATTTCCGGTTTATATTTTTATGATTTTGGGCTTGTCAGCCTGCAGTATTTCACCCGAAGAGTTGAGTCAGCAGCAAAAGCGGTCTATCGAAAATTTTGAATTTTCTGACTGGAACGGGAATTCGATTGCAGTTACAGATTTTAAAGGAAAAGTAGTGATTCTCGATTTCTGGGAAACCTGGTGCGGACCGTGCCTGAGTGCATTTACTGTCTTCAACCGTGTTCAGAATGAATTTCCTGAAGACATCATTTTTATTGCGGCAACTGCCGGATTTCAGGATACGGCTGATGATGCCCGGCGATTTATCGAAGAAACCGAATATCCATTTTTATTTGTTGACGGCTCCGGCCTTTCAGATGATTTGAATATCAGCGGCATTCCGTACAAAGTGATGATCAACAGGGATGGTGAAGTTGAACACGCCCAGGTCGGATTTCGTGGCCACGAGGGAGAGTACGAAACACTGGTTGGTTATATCGAAAATATGTAAACAGGTTGTTTGAGAACGATTTGCCGGTGGCTGAGTCCAGGCACAAATAAAGAATCCTGACGGTTTGAGTAATGATGCGATTTAGCCCCACTGAACAGGTGGCCGGATGCAGGGGCGCTGCCATTACAAATAAAAACCGGGACTTGTTGCAAGCTTCTGGCAATGGGAGCTAAAGCATTTAATGGTCAACTTTTTTTACCAGGTCATTTCCTCTAACTGGTGAAGCACACTCTATGAATTAGCAGAATCCTCGTTACCAACTACCTGCACAACTACATGGCGTTTGCGCGGCCGGTTGTCGTGATCCAGAATCACGATCTGCTGCCAGGTTCCCAAAATACAGCTTCCCTCGCGAACAGGAACGGTAATGCCCGGTCCCATAAATGTGGAACGGATGTGAGAAAACCCGTTGTCATCTCCCCAGGTTTCGGAGTGGTGTGAACGCATGTTTTTGGATGCGAACGCCTCCAGTTTTTCCTTGATGTCCTGAACCAAAGCCGGCTCAAACTCCATAGTGGAAACGGAAGCTGTGGAACCGACGGTAAAAATGTGACAAAATCCTTCAACAACGCCACTTTCTGATATGATATGGTTTACTTCAGAAGTTACATCGTGTATGTCTGAGAATCCCTGAGTTTTTAGGTAGATATCTTTTGTGATGATTTTCATGATTGGCTGTAGTTTTTTGCTTTAGATTACTGTCAATTCAAGATAAGGGTTTTAGGTCCATTCTCGATAAATTATCAGAGCAGCGTACGGTTTCATCAGGTAGTTTTCGATAATCAGAGCCGTTTTTTTCTCTTAATTCGACTCGATCACATCTATATCAAGATTTGTTTCTGCTATGCTCCCTCCAACCTTATCCGTTACTTTCCATTGAAGAGTGTACGAACCGGGTTTAAGCGGAAGATTGTCGAATTCAATGCTTTCAGAAAATGCAGACTCTGCCGTAGAAAATTCGATGGTTCCTGATAAATCATCATTACTTCTGCGGAAAAACAGAAAAGACCTGCGGTCTGTTTCAAAATGGTATTCTACTTCAAAATTTGCGAAGCCGGTTTCATCTTTTTCTAAACGGTGTACTTCAAACCGTATCACCGGATTTTCATCTGCCGGAATGATTCTGTCATGGCTCACAACAAACGGAAAACGTGTATTTTCCTCCTCCAATCTGTTATATCCCGTAATCAAATCACCCATCAGGATTCCTTCTTCACCGGCCTCAAGATGATTTTTCTGTACAACTGTTTTCTTACCCAGCCCGCGCAATTCTTCCGGAAAAATTGATTGTTCTGAGGGTTCTGCATTGGGATGATGATTATACAGCATCGCGTAAAACGATTGGTGTGCGCCTTCTTCGATCATCGGGATATCCAGGATTAGCACCGAAGGGATATCGCGTTCGCTGTCGAGATGCATTTCCGGCCGGCCTCTCATCCTGCCCTTCGGCTCCATTCCGGAATTGTACAACTCAACTCCCTGCTCAAACCGGTACCACTGTACAATCTCATTCAGAATCATTTCCGCGTCTTCATCGTCATCAACAATAAAATCCTGGTTTCTGGTTAAATCATCCAGAAAGACCATTGCCGGTCGGCTTTCCAAAAATGTTATATAAACCGGCTCGCTATTTTCGTTCAAACTTCTGTATTGATGGATAGAGAGCGGAATTTCAGGAATTTTTTCTTTTTCGGTTGAATGTTCAGCCGGAGCTGACATTTGACGCCTCATGGCAACCTGCTGGTGGTTGGCTCTCACATTTCGGGCCATATTTAACAATTCGGTTGATGAACGTTCAACCGAGTGATTGAAAATCCGGTTTTGAAGATCGTTGTATGTATCCATGAACTGCCTGTCGAGATGCATCAGCCGCTGATAGGATAAGTATTGAAGTGGAAGGGCTGCCGTGAAATCGGCATCAAATCGCGATGAAGAGTACAGGCTTCTCGGAATCCAATCATCCAGTGAGCGAATTTGCTGAAATGTATTTGAGTTACCCTCAGAAAAAAACAGAACCAGATTCTCACCCATTTCAATGTTAAAACGATCATAAACCCAGACATTCAGCGAACTCTGAAACGGATCCTGAGCTATTACTTCTATTAAATTATCTGTAAGCCTTGCAATACCTATTGCCGAATTGTCATCAGGTGAACTGGCCGTACTCAGGTTCAGGCCGCTGTCGGTAACATCACTAATAGAGTCAGCATCTTCCGTGGTTTCGATATTGCTGAAGCTTGTCATGTCTGCCGTTAGGTTCATCTCTTCCCTCATTGCCTGAAATTCTGAGACGAAACCCATCAGCTCTCCTCTGTTAAAATCGAGAGGCCGGTCGTAAACTGTATCCGGTTCTCCGTATTTCAAAAAAGCGATGCCCCTGTCATCTAAACCAATTGATGCATCGGGATTCGGAAAACACTCTTTTGCTTCCAATAATCTTTTTCTGTGTTCAATCAAACGCTGGTTAGTGTTGATGGTCGGGGTCGGATCGAGGCTTATCCAGATTTTCCGGACTGCTTTTGCCATTTCATTGATATTTTCCTGATGAATAGGATTCAGAGAAATGAATTCACTTTCATCAACAATGTGCGATAAATATTCCCGTTCGATTTGCAATGTTTGCCGGTCTGCATCAGAAAACTGATCATTAGAAAGCGACATCATGAACAGATTGGTAGCACGTTCAAAAAGGTTTTTTTCGTTTAGCTCCACAGTCAGGTTCAGGTAAGCTGAAGCAAATGCAAAACCCGGCCGGTCAACATCATCAAGTGCTTTTTCCATATGTTCCAATGCCCTTTGATGATCGCCGTTTTCTGCGTAAAGTTCTGCTTGTTCAAGATATTTATGCTCAGTTTCTTTTGGATGTGCATCACGGAGTGATAACAAACTTTGGGCAGATACTTCAGGCGGCTGTATCAGGGTGATGAAAATCAGGAAAACAGATATCTGTTTCAGGAAAAGAGAAATATTTAATTTATGATAACACTGTTTCATAGCCAGCGCTGTTTTGGGAGTGTGAAGAATCTTGCCCGATTTCTGTTACCAAAACGAAGGCGTGTCACTCAATCATATAAATATTTTTAAAAAGTACAAGCAAGACATTTCTTGAAGAAGTTCACAATCAGTTACAGTTACTCTCAGGTAAATTTATTTTATTGATTGATCTCATTCCATTAATGTTGAATAGTTAAATCTTGATCGTCATTAAAACACCTTCAACACATAAAGGTAAAATCAACCCGGGAGCCATTCCTCATCATGGGTTTCTGCTGCTGTTTACCTTTTTTTGGGGAGCTAATTTCATTCTTGCCGAAGTTGCCCTTTTGGAAATGGCTCCGATTTCGTTCAGTGTTTCGAGATTTGCCGTTGGCGGCATGGCCATGCTTTTGGTTTTGTACCTTCAATGTTACGCTGATGCCCGGAAGAATAACCTGCCGTTTCAATTTTTTCCTTCCATTGAAAAACGCGACTGTTTTCGTCTATTGCTCGTATCGGTTTTGGGAGCAACACTTGCACCGTGGCTCGGAATTGAAGGATTGGGGCTGACACACGGCGCCCGGGCATCCATCTGGCTTGCACTTGGTCCGGTATTCAGTATCGCATTCGGTTTTCTTTTGAGCACCGAGAAAATGGGACGTTTCGGATACATCGGTGTAGCCCTGGCCGGATTCGGAACCTTATTGCTCGCTTACGACGGTTTCCGGGTTGAAGGTTACTGGCTGGGTGATCTGCTGCTCTGTATCGCATTAATTCTCACCGTAGTTGAGCTGCATCTCATCAAACCGCTTGCCCGAAAATACGGCGCTATCAGTATGGTGGCAATGCGAACCCTGATCGGCGGAACGCTTTACCTGATCATCGCATCTCCATCTCTGTTGCAAGAAAGCTGGCTGACATTTGGAATATGGACGTGGATCGCGATCCTGGCCGGAGGTGCAATCGGCGTTGGTATCGGCCAGTGGGTAAAAGTGAGGGCGCTCAGAAGTTTAGGCCCAACACAGGTAGTTATTTACGGCAACCTGGTTCCGATAGCTGCCATTTTGATTGCCTGGTTTTCTATCGGCGAAAATCCATCCATTTTCGAAATGGCGGCCGGACTTTTGATCATCATCGGAGCAATTTTTATCCAGGTAATTGATGCCGCCGGTAAGCAGCGGCATATTTACTCAGATCACGACGATGAGTTGTCCGTCGTTTCCAGCGCCAAACAGGATTAAAGCCGTTTATCTGTAGAGAGAATGAAAATACATTCTGTACTCATTCTCGTTATCCGGAAACACTCTTTTGAAATCATCCATCTTAACGGTGCCGTGCTGCATTCTGCGTTTGGGGAATACAGGCATCTCAAGGCCGGTAATTGCTTTCACACCGCGCTGAACCACTTCTCCTTTCAGAGCGTAAAGTTCTTCGTGTTTCCAGTCAGTAAGCTGGATGAATGGAATTCCTTCCGAAACGTCTATCACATTCGGCAATGTGTACGGGCTGAATCCTTTAAAACCATATTTTCCGGACGTTGCATAATTACGGACATGGCCACGGCTTTGTCCGCCGCTGTAAGTCAGTGAATGTTTGATTTTATCCACACCCCAGCCTTCGTGATAGAGCAACGGATTGTTTAACACGCTTCGAATTGTCAATTCGGGATTATCCTCAATCGGGTACGATTTCAGGTTTTCATCTCCCCCGTCACCATCGGCCAGATATTTCCAGTCAGGATAGCGCTCGCGGATTTTTTTGCAAAGTGTAAGTGTCATGGTGGCGGCCTCCACATCACGCTGTTTGTAATCTTCAATCACGCGGATGGTTTCTTTGTAATCCAGATCTGACAGCTCACCCTCAAACACCTCCAGGAACATGCTCAGCCCCAGTTTATCCAGAAATTCGTGTGCTTGTTTGGCATCCGGTCCATTGTTAATGGATAGCGTAAACGCCTTAAGCCTTGATGGAGATTCTCCCCGCTTTAGAAGAAGGTTGTACAAAACCAGGAATACCGAACCGCTGTCAATCCCGCCGGAAAACATCACGCCGATCGGTTCTTCTTTTGGAATGGAGTCGAGCCATTTTTCGCATTCGGCGGCCATTGCGCCAACATAGGCTTGTCCGATCTCATTAAGGTCGGAGTTGAGCTTGTTTCTTGTCGGTGTAAAATATCGCTGATGCTGTGGATTGGGATCGGGGCAGCCGACAACATCCAGACGAGTAACATAGTGTGCGGGGGCCATTCTTGTATAATCCGGACGAAACTGATCTTCCAGGCCAAGCTCTTTCAGGTATTCATAAATATCATCAATCCGGTCGGCAACGATAAGCAGCGGGCCTGCAACCTGTTTTGCCATAAAATAGCGCATAGGCCGGCCGATGGATCGGGCCATAAAAACCTGTTGCCCGACTTTTGTTACAATGGCAAAGTTTCCGTCAATTTTTCTCACTTCTTCGGGATTGCCGGTGGCGATAAGCTTTTCGGCCTCTTTGTGACTCATGTTAAAGATTTGATTCTTCTCAGGATCAATCAGGTTTACAAAATCGGGAGTTTTATGAACAACGTTGGGCATGGTTATCTATAATGTTTAGTGATGATTTTTTATCGAAGTGAATCGGTCTTTTTGAGCAAATCAAGATATAAAAAATGAAATATCTTTACTTATGCTTAATCAACATATCGCCGGGTTTGATGAGATTTTTCTTTCTCATGAATTCGGAAAATAGCAGGCTCAAAATGGCCGGCCCGATGAAGTGAAGGATGGTCACATATACCAAAACCATCCAGCTAAATTCCATCGCGGTGAAGGTGAAGATTTGCCCCACAAAACCGCTTGTGCCCATGCCTGCACCCTCTGCTGTATTCTGCATTTGAAACACAAGTGTTGCAAGTGGAGCGAGAACTGCCCCGGCCAGAGTTGGCGGCAGAATGATGAACGGATTTTTGATGACATTGGCGATCTGAAGCATGGATGTTCCGACTCCCTGTGCCAGCAATCCGCCAATACCGTTTTCACGATAACTGCTCACGGCAAAACCGATCATTTGCGCAGAACATCCAACAGTGGCGGCACCGGCAGCCAGACCGTCGAGCCCCAGCATAATGGCAATCGCTGCGCTTGAAATGGGTGCCGTCAACGCCATTCCCATCAGTGAAGCTACAAGAATTCCCATAATTAAAGGCTGCTGATCTACCGACCAGTTGATCAACTCACCGAAAGCGAGCATTCCCTGGTTGATGAACACTCCGAGATACACCGCAGAGAAATATCCGACAAAAATAGTAACCAACGGTGTGGCGATGATATCCACTTTTGTTGAACCTGAAACCATTTTGCCAAACTCTGCAGCCAGAATTGCTGCTATATACGCTCCGGCAGGTCCACCCTCAACCGCACCAAATGCTCCGGCCACAGCTGATGCAAAAAGTACCAACGGTGGCGCTTTCAGCCCATAGGCAACAGCTACTCCAATAGCAGGCCCCATCATGTCCATGGCAAGCTGCCCTACCGTAATCAGGTAATCAATTCCAAACTGTTCACCTGCAGTCCGGATAATCAATCCTATAATTAATGACGAAAACAGACCTAACGCCATGTATGACAAGCAGGTAATAAAATACGTTTTCAGTGAAAGGTCTATTCCTTTCTTTTTCAAAAAATTGTTCATCAAAAAATTTTTCCTGTATGGATGAAGTCAGATTTTAATTAGCAAAACAATCCAGAGAATCCAAAATATTTATCCTGGTTCAAAACAAGATTCTATTTTATTTCGCAATTATTTTTGCATCAATTAAATCAAAATTCTTGGTGGTTTACTTAGATTTTTCAATCTTAAAATATTGGTCTGTTGAATAATATCATTAACGGCGAATCAATCCCTTTTTAATTTT
>SKYV01000198.1 GCA_007127745.1 Balneolaceae bacterium | reverse complement strand
ATGAGTGCCGGGCTTGATTTTGAATCGAAAATTGTGGTGAAATATGAAGCGCCTGTCCTGCTGCGAAAAGAGTTGGCCAAAAAATCCTGGCAGCCGCAAACCCTGGTGATGAGTGGTGTAACGGATCCCTATCAGCCCATCGAAAAAGAGCTGAAGATTACCCGTGGATGTGTGGAAGTTCTGGCTGAATGCAATCATCCGTTGGCTGTTATCACCAAAAATTACCTGGTTACCCGCGATATTGACCTGTTCAAAACACTGGCAAAGAAAAATACAATCCGGGTGATTATCTCTGTCACTTCGTTGGATAAATCCATCACAGAAACCATGGAGCCAAGAACATCACGCCCGCAAAAACGGCTGCAGGCCATTCGGGAATTGTCGGAAGCCGGTATTCCTGTTCAGGTAAACATTGCACCAATCATTCCGGGTTTGACAGATGATGAAATGGTGCCCATTATGGAGGCAGTGGCTGAAGCGGGGGCCAGATGGGTTTCAATTGTAAATTTGCGCCTCCCATTGGCAGTAAAAGATCTGTTCATCAAATGGCTGGAAGACCATCACCCCAACCGGAAAGAAAAAGTACTGAACCGGCTGCGGAGTATGAAACAGGGCAAGCTGAACCGGTGTGATTTCGGAGAGCGTTTCTGGGTGGAGGGACCGTATGCCGAACAGTTAAAACAGCTGGTGGAGATCAATGCAAGCAGGCTCGGGCTGAACCAGGAGAGAACTTCTTTAAATCCCAAAAATTTCAAACGTCCGCAAACCGATCAGCTCCGGTTGTTTTGATTTGAAAATCAGATGTACATAAATCGGCCCTGAAGGTAACCGGACAGCCTGTCTTGATCAGTTAATTCTGTTTACCTGTCGGAAGCCTACAAGGCCATTTTACTTAGAGGTTGCTGTGCTTACACTGATATAAGTTCAATGTCCCATGCTTATATATTTTATCTGTTAATTTTCATGATTATCAGCAGGGCAGGAAACCTTCGGGTTGAAGGGAGTGAAAATTCCATTCGGGTTTTCTTTGTAAAGCCAAACGTGCAGGCTCCAGTGTGGTACACCTTCTTCCATTAAAGGCGGAACACCCTCAATATCAAATTCATAATCTCCAAAAGTTGGATGATCTTGCTCAACATTAATTACAATATATTCCACACCAACCAGCTTCAGGTTTCCGTTTTTGTCCGGTTCATAAAGAAGGGCTTCAGGTTGAGTCGGGTCAAATTCAGGATCAACCAATTCAAAATTTACCCAGTGGTAGCCCATACCTCCCAATTCCGGGTGGCTGGCACAGTGGTCGTCTCCTTCATACCCGGCTCGTTCTGCCTGCCGGGTGGAGTGGAAGCGAGAAGTGGCTTGCCTGACGATTTTCAGAAGTTCAGCTTCTTCCTCGTTATTGAGGTTAACAGCATTCATAAAAAATTCAGTGTCACCGGTAATCAAACTATCCGAAACTGAGTTTGTAGGCTGGTCTGCCGAACAGCCGGTTATGATTATTGCCGCCATCAAAACCATAGCGAACAGTCCGTTATGCAGCAGATTTTTTATTTTATTTTTTTTGGGTGTGTGAAAGTTCAGATTTGTCATAACATCCTCTCATTAGTTGTTGAAGTTATTGTGATGAACGAATATGATGTGCCAAACCATGGTAAGCCATAGAAAAATGTCAGAAAAACATGTAATAATGTCGGCTGAATAAATGTAAAACGGGAAGCCTGCCCGTTACTCAAGATTTAAGAACCCGGGAAAGAGTAGTATTGGAGGTCTTAGGATTGAAAATTACCTATCTTTTGTTGGATAGGCAGATACAGTAAATTTCTAACAAATTAAGATTGGTACAATGGCCGTAGAATCAACCATGCTCGAGCTTGGCACAAAAGCTCCTCACTTTTCACTTCAGGACACGGTAACCGGAAAAACGGTTTCGTTGGACGATTATAAAGGAAATCGCGGGCTGCTGGTGATATTTATCTGTAACCACTGCCCCTATGTTAAACTGATGAAGGAAGAGTTGACCCAGTATGCATCAGAGTACATGAAAAAAAGTGTTGCTGTGGTGGCCATCAGTTCCAACGATGTGGAAAATCATCCGGAAGACAGCCCTGAGAAAATGAAAGAAGATGCTGAAAAATTTGGCTATCCGTTTCCCTATCTGTATGATGAAACCCAGGACGTTGCCAAAACCTACAAAGCCGCCTGTACCCCCGATCTGTACCTTTTCGATGAAAACCGAAAGCTATACTACCGCGGACAGTTTGATGATGCTCGTCCCAGGAATGACATCAAACCCACCGGAAAGGATTTGAGAAATGCCACCGACCGTATGCTTGCAGGCAAATCGGCCCCTGAAAAACAGATTCCGAGTATTGGCTGCAATATCAAATGGAAGAAAGGAAATGAGCCGGATTATTTTGGGTAATCGTGTTATGTAAATTAGCTTGGGAAAGACTTCCGAAGTCTTTCTGATTTTAAAAAAAATATTAGGCAATTTTATCATTCAAACTTATTGATGACATCCATGAAGACTTCGGAAGTCTCATATGACCTTATATTCTAT
>SKYV01000136.1 GCA_007127745.1 Balneolaceae bacterium | reverse complement strand
TTTTAAATAAAACCAAAGGGCACAACAGTGGCTGGATTGTGATTACATGGGGTTGGGGTATGGGCGTTTTCATTGCCGTTTTTACCATGGGGCAATTCAGTGGTGCACACATCAACCCGGCCGTAACAATTGGCCTTGCCGCCGCCGGCCTTTTTGACTGGCCGCTCGTGGTGCCTTATATGCTGGCACAAACACTGGGTGGATTTATCGGTGCTGTTCTGGTTTGGCTGGCCTATAAAGATCATTTCGCTGCAACGGAAGACGGCCCCACAAAACTGGTCATATTCTCTACCGCTCCGGAGATACGAAACTACAGTTCCAATTTTATGACAGAGGTTATCGGCACATTTATTCTCGTTTATGGTATACTCTATCTTCCTGAAGCCGGTTTTATCAATACGGACGGTGAACTTCTCAGGTCTATAACCGTGAACGGGCAAGAAGTCGGTTTTGGGCTGGGGGCATTGGCTGCATTGCCTGTGGGTTTGTTGGTTCTGGCAATTGGCCTGGCACTTGGAGGGCCTACCGGATATGCCATCAATCCCGCCAGGGATCTCGGCCCCCGAATTGCTCATGCAGTGTTACCGTTTCCACATAAAGGCAGCAGCGACTGGGCGTACTCCTGGGTTCCCGTTGCAGCCCCGCTAATCGGTGCATTGGTTGCCGCCGGGCTCTTCCTGTTGATTTGAAGGGTGAATTCGGTTGTTATGAAAAAGTAGTTTATCATTCAAAGGGGAACTTTCAAAAATCAGATTTTATGAATCGAACTGAGATTTGAGCGTATGCTTTTCAACGGATGAAAAAATACCCGCCTGACACACCATTTTTAGAGAGCACGATTTGCCAAAGCTGATTCCTTCGGGCACGAAACGTCCCAGCACAGGAGAGCAGATAGTATTTCCACATTCTGTAGAATGTTTCATCGTAGGTGGATTTTAAACTCTCCCAGGCATTTTCAAAATTGTCATACCATGCCATCAGGGTTTTGTCATAATCTGAACCGAAATTGTGCCAGTCTTCCATTACTAATAATCCCTCCATAGATTCACCAATCTGCCTGATGGAAGGAATCATGCCATTGGGAAATATATATTTATGGATCCAACGGTCGGTTGTAACTTTCGATTCATTCCCACCGATGGTGTGCAGCAGAAACAGCCCCTCATCTTTCAATAACCGGTAAATCACTTCCATGAAGGTTTCGTAATTTTTATATCCCACGTGTTCAAACATTCCCACGGACACAATCCGGTCGAACCGTTTCTCTTGTCCGAGCAGTTCATCTGCATTCAGTGTTCTGTAATCCTCGAGTAATATTTTTATTTTTAGCCCGTGACATATTTCTCTTGCCAGTTCGGCCTGATCTTTCGATACCGTAATGCCCACCACCTCCACATCATATTTTTCAGCGGCATATTTGCAAAAACTTCCCCAGCCGCAGCCGATGTCCAGTACTTTCATACCCGGTTTCAGATTTAGTTTTTGGCAGATCAGTTCAAGTTTGGCTTCCTGGGCTTCATCAAGAGTAGCGGCATTTTTCCAGTAACCGCAGGAGTAAACCATTCGTTTGTCGAGCATTTTCCTGAACAGGTTGTTGCCGATATCGTAATGCTTTTTCCCAATTTCAAAAGCTTTCGATTTTCTGCCTGCATTGATCAATTTGGCTGTAATTATATGCGATATCAGCTTACAGTTTTTGACTTTTTCATCAAGAGAAGCAGAAAAGATGCGATGGAAAAACTCGTCCAGTTTTATGGCGTCCCACCATCCGGCCATGTACGACTCACCCAAACCAAGAGAGCCTCTGCGAAGAACTTCTTTGTAAAAGGCCTTGTTTTTTACCCGGATATCAGCATCAGATTTGCCGTTTACTTCTACACCGGCAATTTCCAAAAGCGACCGGATTACTTGTTCAGCACGTTCCATAAGCCTGTGTTTGATTTTCTGGTTCAATATCCCATCATGGTATTTAAACCTGATTCACAGCGATTAATACCGCCTCGGATCATCATCTGGCATTAAAAACATCCTGCATTAACTAACTGAAATATAATTTTAATTCAGGTTAATATTTAAATTATAAATGGGGAAAGGGTATTCAAAACTGTTATGCATTTATAAACGCACAAACGAAATTTCCTGCTTTTATTAAGGCATGGGGGATGCCTGCTTACATTTAGGCATGACGAACCTGTGTTTCTACCAAGAATCGTACTGAGTTTATCCAATCAGCAGCAGCCACAAGTACAAGCCAAACAGTGTGAAGAAGAGCGTCGGGATGGTTAAGACAATTCCTACCTTGAAGTAATACCCCCAGGTAATTTTCACTCCTTTGTAAGAGAGTACGTGGAGCCAGAGCAGTGTGGCAAGCGACCCAATCGGGGTGATTTTCGGCCCAAGGTCAGACCCGATCACATTTGCGTAGATCAGAGCTTCGCGCATCAACCCCTCGGTTCCCGTGGCTTCAATGGCCAGGGCATCAATCATCACGGTGGGCATGTTGTTCATCACTGAGGAGAGAAATGCGGCAAGAAAGCCCATCAGCATGGTTCCGGCAAACA
>SKYV01000270.1 GCA_007127745.1 Balneolaceae bacterium | reverse complement strand
TTATGCTCGGGCAAGGCTACCAAATCCATTTCTCAAATTCAGGAGCTGGGCAAAGTGTATGAGGCCAAAATCCGGATGGGTGCTTCCACGCCAAGTTACGATGCAGCCACAGAACCTGATGAAACTGCAGACTGGCAGCATATCAAACCGGAACGTATAGAAGAAGTGTTGAATAATCAGTTTACGGGAACCATATCTCAGGTGCCACCCATTTTCTCTGCCATCAAAGTTAAAGGACAGAGGCTCTATAAAGCTGCCCGAAGAGGTGAGGAGATGCAGCTCAATCCCAGAAAAATCACCATTCAAAGCATCAAAATTTTGGATGTTTCTCTGCCGGATATTACTATTCGGGTGCATTGCGGAAAAGGAACGTATATCCGTTCGCTGGCTCATGATCTGGGCATAGTTCTCGGAAGCAGGGCATTTTTATCCGGGTTGAGACGAACTGAAATCGGTCATTTTCGCGTTGAAGAAGCATGTTTGCCCGAAGATTTCAACAGATTTAAAGAATCACCAAATTATGGCTGATATAGTCTATCTGAAAGATGTAATCAGAAATACCAATACAGTACTCACTGTAGGTACATTTGATGGCGTTCATGCCGGCCACAAAGTGCTCATTAACCGGGTGATTGAGGTGTCAAATGAGAAAAATACCCGGAGTGTGGTGATTACTTTCGATCCTCATCCCCGGGAAATTATCGAGCCGGGTGATGCCGGAATAAAACTGCTTAGTTCTCTTCAGGAGCGTAGTGAACTTTTGGCCGACCTGGGCGTGGATCAGATGGTTGTGGTCCCTTTCGACCGTGACTTTTCGCTTCTTACATCCGAACAGTTTGTGAAAGAAATTATATGGGAAAAAATTGGCGTATCTCATTTTGTGATTGGGTACGACCACCATTTTGGCCGAGACAGAGAGGGAACAATCGATACCGTTAATCGGCTGGGAAATGAACTTGGTTTTTCATCGCTGGTAGTATCGAAACAAGAGGTAGGTAACAAAACTGTGAGCAGTACGGCCATCCGGAAAGCCATTCAGCAAGAAGGCAATATGAAACAGGCTGCAAGTTTTCTGGAACGCTTCTATCTGATGAACGGAACGGTGGTTCACGGCGATAAAAGAGGTAAAACCATTGGTTATCCAACAGCCAATATACAGCCGCAGAATGAAAAGAAAGTGACTCCAAGAATGGGTGTTTATGCCGTTTTTATCCGGGTTGACGGTGAATATTTACGGGGGATGATGAACATCGGACAGCGTCCTACCTTTGAGGGTACCGAACACACACTGGAAGTGCATATTTTTGGTTTTGACAAAGAAATTTATGGAAAAGATATTCAGGTGCAGTTTGTAGAACGCATCCGGGATGAAATAGCCTTTTCGGGTGTTGAGGAGCTGAAATCACAATTAAAAAAAGATGAAACGAATGCCCGGAAGATCTTAAACAAGCATGCGCCAAATATTGCAAAATAATTAAAAGAAGCGTATTTTAGTTTGCTTTGAACGATTAAAAAAAGTCAGAATATTTAGATATTTAAAATGAGCATAACAAAAGAACAAAAAGCAGAAATTATCGAAAAGTTTGGTGGATCAGGTAAAAACACCGGTTCAACCGAGGCTCAGATTGCAATCCTGACCGCACGAATTAATGACATGTCAGAACATCTGGGTAACAACAAAAAAGATCACGCCTCAAGGCGTGGGCTACTCAAGCTGGTAGGTAAGCGCCGAAGGCTGTTAAACTATATGCGCGACACAGACATTGAAAAATACCGTGAGCTTCTAAAAGAACTCGGTATTCGTAAATAGGCATCTCTTTTTGGCACGTTTATATTACGTGCCTTTTTTTTATCCTCAAATATCTTTAAATCAGATAGCTGCTTTGGAGATATTTGTTTGAGCTGCTTTAAGAAAAGGATAATTGACGAACGAATAAACGATAGATAAATAACAGATATGAAAGAAGATTTCAGAAGTATAGAATTTGCGCCCGGCAAAACGCTTTCGGTAGAAACCGGACGAATTGCCAAATTAGCGGACGGTGCAGTAATGGTACGAATGGGCGATACAATGGTGCTCTGCACAGTTGTAAGTGCAAAAGAAGCAAAGCCGGGGCAGGATTTTTTCCCGATGGTTGTTGATTTGAGAGAAAGTTTTACGGCTGCCGGTAAATTTCCCGGTGGATTTATGAAAAGAGAAGGGCGCCCATCCGATGGCGAGACACTTGCCAGCCGGTTGATTGACCGAAGCCTGAGGCCGCTTTTCCCAAAAGGTTATGTAAATGAAACACAGTTTATTTGCCAGGTTTACTCATCAGACGGACAGCATGAGGCCGATGTTTTAGGAGCATTCGGTGCTTCTGCAGCAACACACATTTCAGGCATCCCCATTGATGGGCCCATGTCTCAGGTAAAAGTTGGACGCATTGACGGTAATTTTGTGATTAACCCTACCATCGATGAGATGGAAAATAGCGACATAGATATCATCGTTGCCGGTACGGCCGAGAGCGTGATTATGATCGAAGGTGAGATGGACGAAATCAGTGAAAAAGAGTTGCTTGAAGCCGTAAAGGAAGG
>SKYV01000112.1 GCA_007127745.1 Balneolaceae bacterium | reverse complement strand
CAAATTTCGGCCAAACGTCCCCAGGCTACAACCCGGTGCCATTCGGTTCGCTCCTGAAGTTCTCCGTTGCGGTCTTTAAAACGCTCGGTTGTTGCCACACTCAGTGTAGCCACAGCTGTGTTTGATTGAGTATATCGTACCTCGGGATCCTTTCCGAGCCTTCCAATTAT
The DNA here is from genome assembly GCA_007127745.1 of Balneolaceae bacterium. GTDB lineage: Bacteria > Bacteroidota > Rhodothermia > Balneolales > Balneolaceae > Rhodohalobacter. Next base: position 9,879 of record SKYV01000112.1, on the reverse strand, counting down.
CATCGCTTTATTTAATGAACTCATAAGTAATACCTCGTTATTTTTTAATGTTTGTTCTATATATAAGAACTGAAAAAAACCGATCCCTTACAGATTTTTTTAAAAAAAATTATCGAAGGGCGTTTTCGAGCTCCAGAGACGCTTCACTTCCTTCGTCTCTGTATTTGATGATAATCGGGCAGTTAACCGCCAATCCCTGCTTTTTTGCCCATTCATTTCCGGAGGGTCGTGTTCCCGGAACTACCACGGCACCCTCAGGTATGGCAGCACCTTTGCCAAGAATCGTTTCATTCACGCAATCGTAAACCGGCACCGATTTGGAAAGCGTTACACCGGGAGCAATCACGGCTCCTTTCTTTACAAGAATTCCTTCAACAATCACTGCGCCGGCTCCGATAAAGCAGTCGTCTTCAATCACCACAGGGCTCAAGCCAACCGGTTCAAGTACACCGCCTATTTGAACACCGGCCGATAAATGCACATTTTTTCCGATCTGAGCGCATGATCCAACCAATGCGTGGCTGTCTACCATTGCACCTTCATCTACATATGCGCCTGTATTAACGTAGGCCGGCGGCATGATGATCACACTTTTGGCTACATAGGCCCCACGACGCACCGAAGAACCGCCCGGCACCAGTCGCACCCCGTCTGTTTCATCAAACATTCTGGGTGGCAGGTTATCTTTGTCAACAAAACCATCATAAATACCACCGTAATTAACATTTTTTCCTGCTTTAAAAGCGGCAAGAATGGCTTCTTTAACCTCAACATTTGCTTTCCAGGTACCTCCCTCAGGCTCTGCAGCCCGGATGGTTCCCTGTTCCAGTTGGTCTAAAGTCTTTTTCCAGTCCATATAATTTATTTAAATCTGTTAGCTGTCTATCTGATACCATTGATTGACTGCTTTGTCAATCTCAAGCAGTTTATCTGTAGAAGGCAGGTCCATATCCGTTAAAGGAGGACGCAGCACGGATGTAGAAATTGTTCCTTTTTTGTGGAGCAGCACTTTTGCCGGTATAGGGTTTGGCGCGGAAAAGAGAGCTTTAACCGCCTCTGTCCAAAGCGGGAAAAGGTTTTCGGTATCACCACTCAAACCTTTTTCGAGATATAATTTTGTGGCTTTGGGCCACACATTTGATGCTACAGACACCAACCCACCTGAACCTGCAACTGCGAAAAAAGGCAGCATGGCGTCGTCGCCACTGTAGAGCGGAATTTTCGGCACGGCTTCCCGAAACTCCTGATAATCTGCAATACTTCCGCTGGCTTCTTTCACTGCCCAGAAGTTGGAGTGATCGGCCAGTTCTGCCAAAACACCCGGCTGCACTTTCACCCCTGTTCTTGATGGAATGTTATAAATCATACACGGTTTATCTGAGGTATCAAGAAGTGTCTGAAACCACTGTTTTTGCCCCTGATATGCCGGCTTTGAATACAACGGTGCCACTACCAGAAATGCATCGATATTCAAGCTGTTACAAAATGTAATCCATTCGGTTTGATTGGCCAGATTAAACCCGCCTACGCCGGCCATTACCGGAACGGAAAGGTTTAAACCGGATACAAACTGTGCAATTTCCCTTTTATCAGTATGATCCAGAGCGAGCCCTTCTCCAGTGCTTCCCAGAATCAAAACACCGTTGCCGGCATCTTCCTGAATTCGTATCAGTTTTTCGAGGTCTTTGTAGTGTACAGATCCATCCTTCTGAAGAGGTGTTATCAGTGCTGTCCAAAGTTTTTCGCTCTTCATATCAACTCACTGAATGCGCGATCAAAAATATCGGAGAACTGGTAAACCCCCGGTTCAACAAAGCGATTTTTTAACAGATAGTTGGCAGTCCACACCGCGCCTTCTGCAAAAACCAGCCTGCTGTGTGCTTCGTGTTTCAGATAGATCGACTCTTCGGCAGTTTTTATGTGAAGATTGTGGATACCAATTACATCACCCTGCCGGTCTGAGGATACCAATGCATCTTTGCCGAGCCACTCTTTCCACGACAGCGCTGTACCACTGGGAGCATCTTGTTTTCTGACATGATGAACTTCGTGGATGTGAAATTTTGGATCCACCAACATTTCCGATCCTTTGCCCAGAATATTGATCGCTTTTCTGACAAGATTCATCCCGAGGCTGAAGTTTGATCCAATTACCCATCGCTGGTTAATTTTTTTTACCCGTTCCGGCAAATCTTCCGGCCAATCGTAACCGGTGGTTCCCCAAACTGCCGGAATACCTGCCTCAATCACCTGATCTAAAACCTGTTCGGCAGCAGTACCGGGCACAAAAACAATGGCTACCCCGGTTTCTTTTAATTTTTCAACAGTCGGCTTGTTAAACTCATCAAACGGAACCGCATTTTTCCCCAAAAGCTTGGCAACTGCCCCGCCGGTTTTTCCGGTTCCGATAACGGAATATTTTACATTATCAATTGATCTTTTCATTCTTTAATAAATTTATTATGTAGAATATTAACAACTTCTTCTGATTCATTTTCTGACACCAGAAAACATAAATTATGTGAACTTGCACCATGGCAAATAAGCCGAACATTTACATCTTCGAGAGCACCAAATACCGGACCACTGAGCCCGGCAGTTGCATCCAGATTATTGCCAATCAGAGCAATTAATGACAGATTTCGGTCTATTTCTACTTCACAAAACGACCGGAGTTTCTCCAGTACTTCGTCAGTCAGTTTTTGCTTGCCCGGTGTGTTGATGTCAGAATCCAGGGTTAGTGCAACGCTTACTTCACTGGTTGTAACCAAATCCACACTGATTTTGTGTTCGGACAGAACGCTGAATAATTTTGCAAGAAATCCATACTGATGCAACATCTCTAAACTGCGAACTGTAAGCAGTGTCTGGTTTCTTCGCAGACTGATAGCGCGGATAACCGGATTATTTTTGGTTTCTTTTACAATCCATGTGCCGGGCTCATCAGGTTTCATGCTCGAACCAACATAAACCTTGATATTTTTCCGGATGGCCGGAATCATTGTAGCCGGATGCAGCACTTTTGCCCCGAATACGGACAGCTCGGCAGCTTCATCAAAACTGATTTCAGTGATCGGTTTGGCACCGGGCACAATTCTCGGATCAGTGGTATAGATAGCTGTTACATCCGTCCAGATTTCCAACACATCGGCATCGGCGGCCTCAGCAAAAAGAGCTGCTGAATAATCGCTCCCGCCGCGCCCAAGTGTTGTGGTAACTCCCTGCCGGTTAGATCCGATAAAACCCTGTGTTACAATCCGGCCGCTGTTGAGTTTCGGCTGAACAAATTCGTCTGATTTAAAAGCAATCTGTTCGGGCAGCGGCTCTGCACTTCCGAAGTTGCTGTCGGTAACTATTACGTTCCGTGCATCCAGCCAGATCACTTCACTGCCGGATTCTTCGCGCAATACCTGTGCAAAAATGGTTGAAGAGAGCCTCTCTCCAAACGAGAAAATCTCATCCCTCAGCATTCCTGTCATGATCTGTTTCCGGGATGCAATGGCTTTCAGTTCATCCAGGAGTTCTTCTACTTTTTCCTGAATATTTTCGGGTTCTTCCAAATCATTACAAATGGCCAAATGTTTATCGCGAATTTGCTCTGCAATAGCTACCCGCTGATCTGTAGAACTGTCTGACACCAGCTCTGTAAGCAGATTGGTAGTACCGGCTGTTGCACTTACAACAATAATTTTTTTATCGGGGTCGGATAATACAATGGCTGCACACCGCCTCATTGCGGCGGCATCAGCCATACTGGTGCCGCCAAACTTTGCAACTTTAAATAAATTGGGCATATCTCATTTCTTAAATAAATTTCCAACCCGGAAAATAAAGAATTTTAAACCTCAATGTGATAATAACTTGTTAAATGATCCGGAACGGGCAGGGATTTGATATAGATTTCTTTAAAACATTTTGTATTTTGTTGATCTGTCTAAAAGCCGAATACATTGGCTCATGAAACTGCAAGTTTAATTTTAGAATTCCGGTGATTTTTCATGCCAAGTGGAAAGAAAAGAAAAAGATCAAAAATAGCTAAACACAAACGAAAAAAGCGTCTGCGAAAAAACAGGCATAAGAAGAAAAAGTAAGCAAAAACGTTTTACGGGCACATTATCATGTGCCCTTTTTTGTTTGGGGGCCGGTTATGCAGCCGGAATTACCACACTGTCGTCTGCAATTTTGATAATTCGATTGGCTTTATATAAAAGATGAGTCAATTTTCGGCCAACATAGTCGTGCACCTCGTTCAGGCTCTCTAATTCGCCAATATTAAACTGAAAGTACGACAACAGATTGATAGCCGTCAGATATTTCCCGTGCTCATCCCCGTCAATTTCAATATGCCACCGCGTGATAATATCATCAGAAAGCAGCAGTTCATTAACCCGTTTGCTTGCGCGGTCCATCCATTCGCTGGCCATTTCAATTCTGTAATTATCATCTTCGCCGCCGGCCTGGGGCTGGCAACTGTTAATATCAAAGTGCCAAACAAGTTCAATATCAATTGATGGTGATACATTTACTTCTGTCAGGTGTTTGGCCTTCAGCATCGGGTGGCCGTCAGTACCGTCTAACTTGTTGGCAAGAGTAGCCTCGCGAAAACTGTCCCAGTCAAAGTTAATTGACAAATGTGTTAAATGATTGGTTGAATCACTGAGATCGACAACAATTTCAAGCCCAGCAGCATTTATCTTGGATTCTTCCCAAGTTTTAAATGTTACAACATTTATATTTCTCCTGCTTAACGAACCATTAATTTTATTTACAACGGACTGAAAAATCGGGTATGGCATAAAAATTTTAGCTGAAAATTTATTTGAATTAATCTCACTCGAATGAATAATTACTATGTATTAATATATTTATCTGAAGCTCTAAAAGCCAAATGTACAGGCTGTTCATTCCACTTCAGCACCTCTCCCCACAAGAATGTTTGGGAAGCTTACTTAGGTGATGACCACAAAAAACTACGACTTGTCTTTTCTGCAAATCCATCCGAAACGGCCCTGTTCATGGACCCATACAGACCGCCAAAAAAAAACAATGTAACCGCTTTTTTTGATGATCTGACAGATTATAAGATAACTGAAATTTCTCTTGCCGGCAATGATCGCTTTATTACAATTCGGTTTCAAAATAATGTTCACCTTCTTTTTCAGCTTTTTGGCGGCAAGCCCAACATCTTTCTTATTCGAGACAACACTATTGTCGAATCGTTCAAGTCACCCGATCAGTATATCGGGGAAAAACCGCCCGAACCAAGGCAGGCGGCAGCAACCCGGCAAGTGCTGAAGGAAGGAATTTCTCCCAAAAAAGCAATTACCCAAACAAACCCGAAATTTCCCAGGCCCATCATTCCGCATGTTATTGAACATTATGGCCTGGAATCCAAAAGCAGTTCAGATATCAAAGAACTTACCCTGCGCCTTACACGGGCGATGGAAAAAGAGGCTGAATTCAGGGTGCTAGGAGATGGAAACCTCTGCCTGATACCGGAAAAACTGCTGCCGGTTGAAAATAAAAAGGTTTTCGAGGAAATTAATTCGGCCATTCAGCATGTGTATTACAAAACATCGAAGGAGAGGAGATTATCGGCAAAAATTCAATCCATCAAACCTAAAATTGATTCGTATATCCGCAAATCAGAATCGGCAATCAGTCAATTGGAGCAGGCTGATAAAGGCCTCGAACGGGCAGAAACCTATGAACAATATGGACATTTGTTGATGGCAAATGCCCATAAGAAGATAAATCCGGGAAGCAATACTATGACCCTGCCCGATTTGTACAACAAACAAAAACCGGTGAAAATCCCTGTTAAGCCAACACTGTCGATCGCTGAAAATGCCCAGCATTATTACGAAAAATCATCGAAAGCTATTCGAAATGTGGAAGAGTCGGAACGCAGGCTGACCGAAACCCGCAAAACGCTGAAAAAATTAAACTCCTTGAAAAAGTCGCTCGAAGAAATTGATAAAATTTATGAATTTGATGACTGGCTGAAGGCAAACCGTACACGGCTTGAAGAGCTCGGTATTTTATCTGATGGCGGAACTCAACAAAAATCCCCATACAGAAAATCTGATATTGACGGATACGAAGTATGGATCGGGAAAAATGCCAAAAGCAACGACCGCCTCACAACAGATGCCCACAAAGAAGATGTCTGGATGCACGCGCGCGGTGTTGGTGGCTCTCACCTTGTGGTTCGGATGAATAACCAGAAACAGATGCCGCCCAGGCATGTCCTGCTGAAAGCGGCTTCACTGGCTGCCTGGAATTCAAAAGCCCGGGGCTCTTCCCTTGCTCCGGTAATTATCACCAAAAGAAAGTATGTTACCAAACCCAAGGGAGCACCTCCCGGAACAGTAAGAGTTCAGAAAGAAGACGTTGAGATGGTTGAACCAAAAAATGTGACAAAATGAACAGTAAAATTTCAGAGAAACCCATTTTTTTATGTGGTATGATGGGTGCCGGAAAATCGGCAATTGGTAAAACTCTTGCCGAAATACTGGATGTTCCGTTTGCGGATCTTGATGATCTGATTGAAACATCCGAAAAAATGACTATCCCTGAAATTTTTGATCAAAAAGGAGAGCAGGAATTCCGAAAAATTGAGCGAAGATTACTCAAAAAACATGCTCCCGGGGCAAAGGGAGTGCTGGCGCTTGGCGGCGGCTCACTTCAAAACCGGGAAATTGTGGATGCATTGAAAAACAGCGGATGGCTGATTTTTTTAAATCCACCCCGATCGGTACTTTTGGAAAGGTTGAAAAACAGTGAGAAGCGGCCAATGCTCAATGACCATAAAAACGAATTGCAAGAGCGAATCAACCGACTTTTTAAAGAGCGCTTACCGCTCTACGAGAAAGCTCATTTCACCATCGTAACTGGAAACCGGCCAAAAACCGAAGCTGCCGAACAGATCATAAAGAAAATAGAATCCTATGAATCGTAAAATACATGTCCGTACTCAAAGCCATCAATACTCCGCACATGTAGGGCAAAACATCTTGAGTGATGCTCTTGAAGCTACGCTGCCAAGCCAATCCATCGATGAGCTTTTTGTATTGATTGATGATAATGTTTTTGAGCATCACTGGCCGGAAATTGATATGGCTCTTCAAGCCCATACCAATCAGTTGCTTCGTATGAAGGTTCCCGAAGGTGAGAAAAGTAAATCCGTGGAGTTTTGGTCGGAAGTCATGGATTTTTTGCTGAATAACAAAGTGCGAAGGAACACTCCGTTGATTGTAATTGGAGGAGGGGTAACCGGTGACCTGGGCGGATTTGCCGCGGCCACAGCACTTCGCGGGCTGCCGTTGATCCACATTCCCACTACACTGCTGGCCATGGTAGATAGCTCCATTGGCGGAAAAACCGGCGTGAATCATGATGCCGGTAAAAATTTGATCGGTTCCTTTTATCAGCCTGAAACAGTTATTGCCGATACCCGGTTTTTGGACACTCTGCCCGAACGGGAATGGATAAACGGACTCAGTGAAATTTTGAAATATGCCGCCATCAGCGATCAAAACATTTTCAGGCAGGCCGAAATATTTTTAAAAAAGGATTTTAAATCTGCAGATCCGGTTGTACTGATTGAGCTGATTACAACCTGCATCAAAATAAAAGCAGATATTGTTGAACAGGATGAATTTGAGGGTGGGATCCGGGCATATCTCAACTTTGGGCACACGTTTGCCCATGCGCTGGAAAAAGCCTCTCGCTACAATACGATCAGCCACGGTGAGGCCGTTTTTCTGGGGATGCTTGCCGCCAAAAATCTTTCGGAACTTACCGGAAGCAATTTTGCAGAAGATTATCTTGATAAGTTTCGTTCATTATATACATACAGAGTTTCCAAAGAAAACTTATCTTTGGATGAATTGACCCAACACATGCATTCTGACAAAAAAAGAACCGGAAAAGATTTAAACTTTGTTCTTTTAAAAGAGTGGCAACATCCCGTGGTAAAAACTGTTAAAGATATTCAACTTATCCATCAGGCCTGGAGTGCAGCTCTGAATGAACTTTAAACCATCATGAAAAATATGTACAGAACTCAAAAACGTTGATTCTCCGGTTTTTACATACCGTCTGGAAATTTTTCTGGAAATCCATATTCTGGCTTGCTGCCCTTGTGCTGATTCTGGCCGTGCTTGCTGTGGTACTTCTGCAAATTCCTCAAAGCAAATCATTCATCAATTATGAAGTGACGCAAACGTTTAACGAACAATTTGAGGGACGTTTACACATAGAAAGAGTTGGCGGATTTCTTCCCTTTTCTGCCAGGGCTGAAGGTGTAAAAGTGTTTGCTCCATCCGACAGCACAAATCCGGTTTTAGCATTTGATGATGCTTCCATCACCATCAACTGGTGGGAGCTGCTGCAGCAAAATCTGGCTATCTCATCTTTGAAGATCAACGGTCCGGATGTGCAAATCGGATATAACGAAAACCAGGAAATAGCCCTTGTTTCGGCTTTCCGACAGAGAGAAGAACGGCAGCGAAATCTGGAGCGGCAACCCGATGAAATCCGACTGTTACAGCGTTTGAGCATTTTTGCACCATCGATGGGTGTAGATCAGGGATCCGTCACATTCGATTCAACGGTCAGTCTCCCGGATAATTTACAGTTACCTTCACCCCTGCTGATTGAAAATGTAAACTTCAATATATTCATGGAGCTTTCGGATCATCAGATATTTTTTGAATTGCCAAACTTTGTTGCTGAGATCCCCGACAGCCCTTATGAATTGATACAATTAGGCGGTCAGTTTTATAACGATGAGAGATATTTTGAATTAAACAGGTTTCGGGTTGGCACGGCCATTGGTCATGCCGATTTTAGTTTCGAAGCCGTTCCGGTAAATCTATTCGGCGAAAATATCGAAGAGCAGTTCAGGAATGCTGCATACCGTTTTCAAATTACCGAAGGTTCGTTCAAATCAGATTTAATTCGGCAGTTTGTACCCGGTTACCCCGCCTTCGAGGACGACCTTGAATTGGAACTTCTTACCGAAGGCACTTTCGATGAATACCATATAGATAAATTTCTTGCCAATATCGGTGAGTCTTCATTGCTCATTACCGGCCATGTAAATGATCTGCTCACACCGGACCTTTCTTATCTTGCCCGGCTTGATAATGTTGTGGTCCATCCAACTACACTCGACTGGATTTCCGAAACCTATCTCGATGATGAAATCAGCCTGAACCGTTATCAGCTCAGCACGATTCGCGGAAAATTGAGCGGTGACCGCTCACACCTCACTGCCGATTTCGAATCACAAACAGAAGCGGGTTCGTTTCTGCTTGATGGAAACCTGCAGTTTGCCGACCTGATGGAGTATGATCTGCGTTTTGAAGTGGATACACTTGACATCACCCCGTTTTTGGGAGATACACTGAATCCCACTATCGTTCAGGGAAGGGTTGAACTGGATGGACAGGGACTGGGTGAAGATGCACGGATCTTCAGCTCGGTAGATCTCAGCCAGAGCCGCATTTACGGCTACGATGTGGATTCATTTATCGCAGAGTTCTCTTATGCCACCAATCAACTGAATTACGACATTCGAGGAGGAGATGATGAATTGCATGTATCGGCCAGCGGACGTTATGGACGTTCCGGAAGTCAGAATCATTTTGTAACCGATGGCGAAGTTCAAAGCTTCGATATCAAAAAATTCATGCCCGGTTTTTATGCAGACCGGACTCAGTTCAATAGCACGTTTTCAGCCAATGTGAGATGGGAAGAACCTGAAGACTTGTTTGGACGCGTCAGTTTAGAAATGGATCAATCGACAATTGACCAGGATACGTTGCGTGCACATCAATTTTATGCAGACATAAACGAGGCCGATAACGATGT
>SKYV01000173.1 GCA_007127745.1 Balneolaceae bacterium | reverse complement strand
GGTGCCGATTTTGGTGATTCACCCAGTATTCAGCCCGAGATCAGTTTTGCAGCAGGCGGACTGGAATTTGGTTTCTGGGCTGCCTATGCCACAACTGGCAATCCCGATGGATCAGAAATCGATATCTGGGCGTCTTATACATTCGAAACCGATGCCGGAAGCTTCTCCCTTTACGCCACGGATTATACCTTTCCGATTCATCATACAGGTATGACAGGTTCCGAAACCTGGTTCGACAGTGATGCTCATTTTGTTGAACTCGGAGTGGGATATGCTGGCACCGAATCCTTTCCAATCTCAGTTTTTGCGGGGATGTTTGTCCATAACGATGATGACAACTCTGTGTATGTGGAATTGGGATACGATGCCGATCCGGTTGAATTTTTTCTTGGATTTACACCATCAGAATCGGCTGCATACGGAACCACCGGCGCGGGCATAATCAATGCGGGAATAACAGCCACAAAAGATATTGAAATTACTGACCGGTTCTCAGTAGGCCTGTTTTCAAGCCTGATTATAAACCCGTACAGCGAACATGCCCATTTCCTGTTTGGGATCAGTCTATAAGATTATTGAAAAAATCTTATTAGCCATGTCCGAGGGAACTGAATATATGGAGGGATCTTCCTATTCTTACTCATGTCCAGCACAAGGAGATCCCTCCGCTCCATCCCGACTGAAATGAGTCAGGACTCCGGTCGGGATGACAGGCATTGGGGAATACCAGACGGCCGGCGCAGGTCAAAACTTTTTGCTAATCTAAGACCGCTATGCGCCGCCCGTTTTAAAGTAGAACATGTCTTCTAAAAGAGCGCAGTTCCGGTTTTTTTACCGGGACGGAGCCGAGAGATCTCCCTTTTGTGAAAAATCAACCGAATCTTCAGTACCTCAAAATAAAATTGACTGGGTAGATCTAACCCTTCAAAAACTCCCGGTACAGTTCAACAAGCTCGTTCATCATCATGGCAGTGGCACCCCAGAGCGGTACTCGGTGAATATCCCAGTAAGGTACAATCATGGAAATATGCGGTAAATCCCATTTCTCTTTTTTGATCGAATTTTCGTCCAGCAGATCATCCATTGAGATAGCAAATGCCTCTTCAACCTCTAATGGATTTGGCTTCAGCGCCGGCTTTTTTTCCAGAAAACCGATAAAAGGCGTGATCTGATTATCAGTTTTGTAGAGATAGAGCGGAGTCATTCTGCAGGCAAGTTTAATCTGATTACTTTTTACCCCGATTTCCTCTTTCGTTTCACGAAGTGCAGTTTCTTCGAGGCTCTCTTTGGCTTCATTCCGGCCGCCGGGAAAACTGATTTGACCAGCATGAGGGATGTTATCGGTTCGCAGGGTCAGGATCACATGGAGTTTTTGATACCGGTCAGGAAACAACGGAACCAGTACACTGCTGGGGTGGGCTGTGTTTGATTTTTCAGTAGGAAGTACTACGTCGGGATCAAGTGGTTCGGGCGACATTTTTAACTGTGCTTTCCGGCCAGGCAGGGGAACTTCTGGCCGCTTGATCAAAAAATCATAAAAAGGGTGCAGGCTCATACAGATTTGTCGGAAATTTTATCTCGGAAGATATCAAAAATATCAGGTATAAATCGGGGAACTTCGTTTTGATACTTCCGGTACTCATCCCCGAAACGATGTATCAAATTTCGCTCCTCAAAAACTGTTCCGATCCCGAAATAGAGTAAAATCATAAAAATAAGATAGAGAAGGTTTATCGTCATTAAAGGCGAAGCTATCAAAAAAAATGCTGCAAACGTGTAGGTGGGATGGCGCATGTATTTGTACAACCCCTTTCTGTTCAGTTTGCCGGCTTCAGGCTCATCCAGAAACCGGGGTAACTTTCCGTGCCTCAGATAGTTCAAGATTTGGGAAAGGCCGAGAAGAACAGAGCCGCTGTTGGTGAACAGTGCCTTGATAAAGAAAAAGCCAGCCGTTAACTGGATAAAAATCATCAAATAAAAAAGGACTCCCGTAATCCTGTAGAGATGCTGATCTTCCGGCAGGGTAAGAAGCCAGATTATAATAATGATTACCGACAGCAAATTGTAGAGCAGGCGGTAGAACGGTTTGAGCCGTGGTGAAAGATCAAATAAAGATTTTTTGAAACCGACCGAAGCAAACAGTGAGTGGGAAAGAATGAACAGAACGTACACGAAAGTTGGGAGAGTATATGCCAGCAAAAGATCCGCCATGTCAATCAGTAGGATGTTTTATTATCTTTTTTGATCCACTCCGAAAACAGGTTTTTGGCGGAAGACCTCTCAAGCTGTTTCATGGGAATTTTTCGGTCGCCGGGCGGAATCACAATTTCTTTGTAGATAAATTCATCATCAAAACCGGCTTTTGCAGCATCTTCTCGTGTGGCAGCATAATAGATACGCGAGGGGCGCGCCCAGTAAATGGCACCGAGGCACATGGGGCATGGCTCGCAAGAGGTGTAAATTTCGCAGCCGGTTAACTGGAAACTGCCCAGTTCTTTGCATGCTTTTCGGATGGCAACAATTTCAGCATGGGCTGTCGGGTCGTTTTTTGAGATGACCCGATTGTTTCCTTCAGCGATTATATTGCCGTTTTTTACGATAACGCAACCGAAGGGACCGCCTTCGTTTTTATCCATTCCGTATCGGGCCAGCTCGATGGCTCTTTGTATAAACTTGCGTTCCATTTTTCTACTCAGGGTTTATGAAGTTATAACATAGAGAGCCTGAGGCAATAAGGAAAGAGATTATTTGAATAAGATCTTCTGATGCCTGCAGAACCAACCTCTATTTAAGCTGAATTTGGTGCATAAAAATCACTATTATTGATGAATTATCATCAAACCGAAAAAATGAAAACAAGAACGTATTTATATGTCATTATTAGTTGTCGGGTCGGTAGCATACGACGGAATTGAAACACCATTCGGAAAAGTGGACAGGATTCTGGGCGGTTCGGCTACCTACATCTCTTTAACATCCTCCTATTTTACCGGAAATGTGAATCTTGTTGGTGTGGTCGGCAAAGATTTTGCCGAAGAGGATATCTCACTACTGGAAAGTAGAAATATAAATCTTGAGGGGCTGCAGCGTGATAATTCGGGGAATACTTTTTTCTGGAAAGGTAAATATCACTACGACCTCAACAACCGGGATACTCTCGATACACAGCTTAACGTTTTTGAACGATTTGATCCGGTGATTCCGGCTTCCTACAGAAATGCCAAATATGTGGCACTTGGAAATATTGAACCGAGCCTGCAGTACAAAGTGCTGGATCAGATCGAAGACCCCGATTATGTGGTGATGGATACCATGAATTTCTGGATTGACGGAACTCCTGATGCGTTGAAAAAGACCCTGAAACTGGTGGATCTTCTGGTGATCAATGATTCGGAAGCGCGTGAACTTGCGGATGAACCAAACCTTTTCCGGGCTGCAAAAATTGTGATGAAAATGGGACCGGAAACGCTCATTATCAAAAAAGGCGAACATGGTGCACTGCTTTTTACACGCGATGAGATATTTTCGGCACCGGCCTTTCCGGTTATCGATATTTTTGATCCCACCGGAGCAGGAGATTCGTTCATGGGCGGCCTGCTGGGATGGCTCACTTACACCAATGACCGGACACCCCAGAATCTGCGCCGCGGCGTAATTTTTGGATCGGTGATGGCCAGTTTTTGTGTGGAAGAGTTTGGCCCGGAACGGTTGAAAAACCTTTCAGAAAAAGAAATTTACGACCGCTACCGCGAATTTCGCGAATTGAGCCAGATCCCGGAAGTTGGATGAAATCCGGCAAAAATCGGGCAGATTAAAAAAATCCGCAGCCAATGATAACACTACACAGAAAAAAACAGAGTGAAACAGCTGATGCCATTGAGAACCGGTTTGAAGAGTTGATACTGGCTTACCGGGTTGAACCGTTGCCGGAAAGCGGCCATGTTGCCTGGAGTATAACCGATGGAGATACAAAAATTCAGGATCATATAGAGCTTGACAACTGGCTGGAAAAGCTTGAAAAAGATCTGGACTGGCAACGCTCAATAAGCGGAGACGGCTGCTATATTGATCCGGAAACGGGCAGTGTGTGTTAAAAAAGTGGCTATTTAAGAGAGCTCATATGGGTTCAAAAATAATTTTGAAGAAAAATAGCTTTTGATTATCAAAACCTGTATGTTAAGAATGTTAAATAGAACAATACCCCGGTAAAGCCCTTCTTTGGTCTGACGCGTTAATCCAACTCACTCTCATTTGAACCTTTCTCGGGTGATTAAAACAATACCAATACAGTAATACAATGACAAAACAAGGAAATGTAAAGTGGTTCGACACCGAAAAAGGTTTCGGATTCATTAAACCAGCAGATGGAAGTAAAGATATTTTTGTACACAGAAATAATGTAGAGAACCTGGGTCCAAACCAGGGTCTGGAAGAAAATGAAGAAGTAGAGTTTAACGTAGAGGAGACTCCAAAAGGGCTGAGCGCAGTTGATGTGAGAAGCCTGACTTACGAATAATTTTCGTTTGCAAAAGCAAAAGCCCGTTTCCATTGGAAACGGGCTTTTTTTATTTCCGGAACCCCAACCGGAATGTTTTCGTCTCTTAATTATTCAGTAATAATTTCTCTCTGTTTTCAATTATCCAGCGGAAACTCTCTTGTCTAATCCGCTGTTTTTTGCAGCAATGCTATATCGCGTGTGGGGTGCAAATTCAAGTCTCCCTTTTTCAATGGGTTGTCCGGTTGCCCGGCATATGCCATACGTACCGTTTTTTATTCTCTCAAGGGCGCGATCCAGCTCTTTGATAAATTTTATATTTCTCTGGATCAGCCTGTTGGTCAGGTCTACACTCTCTTCTATACTTCCCATGTCACTCATGTGGTGGTCTATTGATGATGCATCATCATCATCGGATGATCTCATATCTTCCAGTGATCCTGTAAGATATTCCAGTTCTCTCTGTGCTTCCTCTTTTTTATTTTGAATTAAAGCCTCGAAATATGCGAGTTCAGCTTCATTCAGCACACTGTTCAGTTCTTTTTCAGGGACAGATTTTTTATTTAAAGCTTCCATTTTCTCGGAGGTTAACATTGTTAATTTGTTTTGCCTTACAATAACAATTCGCCAACCCGCCCGAAATCAGGGAATCCCTTAAAGTTCGTTGAGTCTATATCCTACCAAAGAGAAAAGAAGTAATGGAAAAGATGAACAACCCATCAATACCAGATTTTAAACGGCTTTTTTGGGTTTTGCATCCGTTTTGTAGAGCATCTTTCGGTATTCGTTCTGAATGGTTTTTACCACAGGGCCCGGTTTCCCGGTACCTATTGGTTTGCCATCAACCCGGTTTATCGGCTGAATGTCTGTAGTGGTGCCTGAAAAGAAGAGTTCATCCAGATCATAAAGCTTGTGTTCACTGATAGGTTTGAATTCCAAGCCAATATTCAGCTTCCTGGCAATCTCTATCACGCTTTTCCGGGTGATACCGCTTAAAATGTAGTTACTTTCAGGATATGTGCAGAGAGTTCCGTTTTTCACACCGAAGATATTGGCGTTCGGGCTTTCCGTAACCACTCCGTCACGAATCATGATGGCACTGTTTACTCCTTCATCCTGTGCACGCTGCTTGGCCAGTGTGTTCGGCAGCAGGTTCACAGTTTTGATGTTGCAGCGGGCCCATCGTACATCGGGAACTTTTATGGTATCTACACCGGTTTCGTGCAGCTTTTTATGAGGGGTGAACGGACTCGCAGAAAGATAAACAGTCGGTTCTGCCGGGGGATCTGGAAAAGTATGAGTTCTGGGCCAGACAGCACCGCGGGTAATCTGAAGATAAACGGCAGCTTCACCCTCCAGAAGATTATTCTGTTTTAGGAGCTCTCTGGCAATTTCAGGAATAATTTTCCGAACTTCAGGTGCGAGCCGGATCTGCAGTTCAGCAAGGCCATCATCCAGTCTGTTCAGATGGTCCTGCTCCCGAAAAAAACTTCCGTTTACAACACGGGTTACTTCATATACGCCGTCACCAAAAACAAACCCGCGGTCAGCAACCGATACCTTTGCTTCAGCATGTTCTAAAAAAGTGCCGTTCAGATATACTTTCATCAATAATGTCAGTTCTAAATTCAGATTTAGTAAGGCACTATTATAGAATTTTTACCGGTTAATTGGAAGAAAAGAGAAAATTAACGGGCAAATTTTCTGAAACCCGATCAATTCAGTTCTTTAAATTGTACCTGGCGGGTTTGAGTGTTGAACAGTGCAACCATTGCATCGCCGTCAAAACCATTTACGCTTCCCGGGTTGATAGATATCGTATCACCAATGGTATCAAGTTTAGGTTCGTGAGTGTGGCCGGAAATCACCACGTCATATTTGCCGCAATGTTCAAGGCTTTCGGTTATTTCCGGATGAGTACCGTGGTACACGGCAAACGAAAGGTCATCTGCCTCAAAGCGGAGAAAATCTCCATAAAGTGTGGCTCCGATCTCATTAAACTTTTTCATCAGCAGGAATTTGTCTCCATCATTGTTACCAAAGATTCCGTGCAGGGGAAGATCTTCAAATAGTGGAATGGTAAACGGACTGCAATAATCTCCGGCATGGATAACCCTGGCAACTTCCCTCTCCCGGAAATAAGATGCTGCTCTGTTGATGTGTTCTACGTGATCGTGTGAATCGGAACAAATGCCTATTAACATAATATCTGATTTTTTGAATCTTCTAATGAAATAACAAAGCCATGGTACAATGAGTTCACTGCCCAAATGCAGATGATGGTTACCGTCAATCAGGAATTAAAATTCAACCGAAATAGCAGGGTTTCCACCTTATGGTTTTCCCAAATCTTTATTAAATTAACCAATTGTATCAAAATGAAAAATACACCCTGCTTTTCGGGCAGGGTTTCTTGTATAACTTTTTAAAAATTTCAAATGTCTGTAACAAAAAACGACGTTCAGTATGTTGCCAATCTCGCGCGTCTTCAGCTATCCGATGATGAAGCCGAGGGGCTAAAAGAGGATCTTAACAAAATTCTCGGCTACATCGAAACACTGAATGAACTGGATACTTCGGGTGTGGAACCTCTTGAACATGTAAACGAGATTACTGCAACCTCTTTCAGAAAAGATGAAGCAAAAGAGCCGTTGGATCATCAGGATGCTCTGAAAAACGCACCGGATGCCGACTCCGATTATTTCCGCGTACCGAGAGTGATTGAGTAGTGTTCAACTTCAATAATTCATAAAAATCCAGACACAAAAAAAGATCTGCCAGTCCCGGATATCATTAAATCGTTTATTTAAATCAGACTGAATGTCATCCAGAAAAAAAAGAAAGAAAAATAAAAAACCTGAAGCAAAACCCGATTTCTGGGAATCATTTGCACCTGCCAGGCAGCATAGTTATGCACTTTCCTTTTTGTTTATACTGCCGGTTTTTTTGTTTTTTGCGTCGGTGATAGGCGGTCAGCAGTACATGGGTCATGATGTGATTCAGTGGAGAGCCGGTGCAGAGTCGCTTATGCAGCATCAGCAAGAGCATGGTGAAACCGCACATTGGGCTGAAAATATGTTTTCTGGTATGCCGGCCACAACCATTTCTCACCCGCCTCAAATAAAAAACCTCGACAATACACTGCTTCGTTTTCTTCAGTTTATCTATCCGGCTGCAGAAATGTGGATTTTGCTCGGCGGTGCCTACCTGATGTTTTTGCTAATGGGAGCCCGGCCGTTAACCGCAGTGTTTGGTGCCATAATTATCGGTTTTAGTACCTACATTCCCATTATTATCGGGGCGGGACACAACGCAAAATTTCTTGCCTACATTTACATCCCGTGGCTTTATAACGGTTATTTTCTGCTCACGCGATCCAAAATGAACCGCTGGCTGGCCTTCTTTATTTTTGCACTGGCGTTAACCCTGCACCTGAGGGCATACCATCCGCAGGTAACCTACTTTTTCCTGTTTCCGCTGGGTACACTTTTTATTTATGATTTGGTAAAAGCAATTCGGTCAAACAATCCAAAACCGTTTTATTTACAAACAGGCTGGCTCCTAAGTGTCGCAGCAATCGCCATTTTAATTACAGTTCAGCTCTACTGGAGCACTATGGAGTATTCGCCATACAGCATGCGGGGCGGATCAGAGGCGGCTGGAACGGGAGGCCTTGCCAGGGATTATGCTTTTGCGTGGTCGCAGGGCTGGGGCGAGTTATTAACACTGCTGATTCCCGGAGCTTTTGGCGGTGCAGAGTATTATTGGGGTCCTAAATCATTTACCAGCGGGCCGCACTATGCCGGAGCCCTGGCATTTCTCTTTTTTGTGATTGGCGTGATAAAATCAAAACATACCCTGAAATGGATATTTCTTGGACCGGGTATTGCCACACTGCTCTTTTCATTAGGCGAGCATTTCAGCCTGCTGAACAACCTGATGTTCGATTATTTTCCGTTATTTGACAAATTCAGAGTACCGGAAATGTGGCTGATGGTTACAGTTTTTTGCTTTGCCGTGCCCTCTGCTTTTGGATTTGAATGGATTACAGATAAAATTAAAGAAGGCGCTCGGAAAGCAGTCTGGCTGAAACCACTTGCTGTAGCTCTGGCGATATCAGGAGTTGCTGTGTTTGCGGGTCATCAGCTTCTTGATTTTCAAAAACAAGGGGAAAGAGAGTATTTTGCTGAACAAATATCCCTGCAGCAAAACGTGCCCGCAGACGATCCGCAGGTAACTCAAACCGTATCAAGGATTATTCAAACCCAGCTGATTCCTGCACGGGAGGAGCTTGCCCATGGAGATACACTGCGTTTTGCCATGTTAGTACTGCTTGCAGCCGGATTATTATGGCTGATGGGAGCCGGTAAAATTCCGGTTTCTTATGGAATGATTGCTCTGTGTGTGATTTTGGCGTACGATCTGATCCGGGTTGATTCCAGATATTTGAGCGAACAATCGCTGGTTGATCAGAATCTGACCAGAGAAGATGTAATTGAACAGGATGAGCGTTCGATAGATCGGTTTATCGCCGAAAATAACCAGCACGATGAAGGTTGGCGATACAGAACATTGCCGCTGCTGGACAATCCATTTAATAATGCAATTCCAGCCTATTTTTATCCATCCGCCGGAGGGTATTCAGGAGCAAAACTCGGTTATTATCAGGACTTGCTGGATCAGGCTTTTTTCAGGCCGGGCATAGGTTTAAACCTCGGAGTATTGAGCATGCTGAATATCCGGTATTTCACAACAGGCCATCCTCCAAATGTATCCGGTATTGAGATTGCATTTCAGGAAGGGAGTGAATTAGTGGCAGAAAATACCAGTGTGCTGCCGAAAGCCTTTTTTGTAGATTCGATTGAAGCAAAGGCTTCACAGCCAGAAGTTTTGCAGGAAATTTCAGGAGAATTTGCCCCCTCTGAAGTTGCTTATATAGCTGAAAATTTCATTCCGGAAATCCGGCCGGATACTGCTGCAACCGTGCAGGTTACCGAATACAATGCCAACCGAATTACCCTGGATATTTTGCGTGATGAACCCGGTTTCCTGGTTCTGAGCGAAATTTGGTATCCACCGGGATGGAAAGCCACACTCAACGGAGATGAGATCGACGTCATTCGCACCAATTACGTACTCCGTGGATTTGCCATTCCGTCGGGAGAGCATACCCTGGAAATGGTTCTTGAACCGGTGTGGTACGCCACAGGCAACTGGCTGGCCCGGCTGGGCACATTGATGCTTTTTGGTTCGGGACTGTATGGTGGATTTATTGCATATAAACGCAGAGAGCAATATTCCGAGGAACCGGAAGATCAGAAATCCTGATGGTGAAATTCATCCTCAAAAAACTGTTCTGGGGTGGTTTTCATCGTTTGCTGTCAGATAGACAGTACATCAGGGTTCGTTACTGGATTGAACACGGGTTTCTTCCGGATCTGGATCATCCCAGGCGTCTTTCAGAAAAAATTCACTATCTCAAATTACGCGATCGTTCCGAATTAAGGCGTACTGCTGCCGACCGCCTGAAAGTGCGGGAATATGTAGCGGAAAAAATTGGCGATGATTATTTAATTCCGCTAATCGGACATTACGACGTCCTAACGAAAGATATCTGGGAAAAGTTACCTGAACGAT
>SKYV01000202.1 GCA_007127745.1 Balneolaceae bacterium | reverse complement strand
CAAACCAGCAAATCAACAGAATTACAAAAGCCAGGGCAAGTACCCACATCGCCGGAATTACCTTTTTAGGTTTATGATGCCGGAAATGAACATATCCCAGATAGCCGATCCAGGTTAAAAAGGCCCAGGTTTCTTTGGGATCCCACGTCCAGTAATGCCCCCACGCTTCTTTACCCCAAAGTGCGCCAAACAGCAGGCCAAGTGTGAGAAAGCCGAGACCGAGATAAACCAGGTTATCGGCAAGTTGAGTTGACCATTCGCTGCCTGTCCGAAAATAGTTGATGTAGAGCCCTTTTACGGCGGCCAGTGCTGAGACAGCAAGAATGGCATAAGCAAAAATATAGACGATTACATGGGGCACAAACCAGACACTTTGCAGCGCGGGCATCAGAGTCCGGTCGTAATTATCAGGATAGGCCAGGTTAACTCCGAGGAAAACAATGGCCATCACACCGCTGTAGTAGATGATCCATTTGTAATTCCACCGGATATATGTGGCATATCCGGTAAGTGGTAGAAACAGGGCATACCAAAGGCGGGTCTCACCCAGGGTCCGCATGGGGGCGCGGCCAAGTTCCTGCCACAGAAGTATAGCCAGAATTGTTAATACAACAACACCGGCAAGGAAAAAACCGTGAGCAGATATTCTTATAAATGTGAATTTATCCTGAAACAGAAAAAGAATCATTCCAATCAGCCAGCAGACAATTGCAGAAATGGTAAAAAGTGTAGGATCGAATGGCATCATGATTGTTCTCCGTTTTGGTTTTCAGGGGCTTTGCCGAGAGTCATCAAATAGACGGAACCAAACAGCACCATAAAAATTCCGCTATAAACAAATGGCAGCCATGGATCACGAATCGCTTCAATTACAGTTGTTGGAGACCATCGTCCAAACCGATCATCATAACTGTATTGATATAATTTCCAGCCTTCGGCACTTACGGGATGATTTACCTCGATACGTACCTCCTCAACTTCACCCGATTCGGTGTAGAGCATAACATCGGAACTGTAGTGGCTTGCCTGCGGTATGGTCATTGCCAGGGAAAAATCATAGACGTGATTCAGGTCCACCAGGCTGTGAGGCATCATAAAACTGCCTGATGAAATCCATCCTTCTGAAACTTCTCCGTCTTCGGAAGTGGCTCTTACATAAGCAGCCGGCGCGGCACCAAATTCATTCACCGGTTCGTAGCGATTACCTATTTTTCCAGATAAGGGATGGAATTCAAGAATTTCTACGTCATAACCAAAAATGGTTCCCCGGTTGCCCGTTTCAACATCAAACATTTCAGGAATGGTTTCGGGAATAATTCGGCTGGTGTTTGGATCAATCACGGCAATTTTAGGATTGTACTCTTCCATGTTAAAGCTGATCAGCTCCAGGGCAAGCGGCATCTGTACCTGCCGGCCATCCTGATCGTTGGCATACCACACAACTTCCCCTTCGTGAAGATTCATGGTGTAGCGCTGCAGGTCGGCACTGCCCACTAATCCGCCCAGAATAATGATGTAGAGCCCGGCATGATTCAGAAAAAAACCAATATTTCTACCTTTAAAAGGTCTCAGACGTTTTACAGTAGCCATGCCCAGCGCCGCCAGGAAAAAGATCATCCCGAAAAGAAATGGCCAGGAGCTAACCATGTTCGAAAGCCCCAGTTTTTGAATCCAGATGGGGTTTTGAGCATCTTCCTGAAGGGTGAACCCCATTAAAAGCACCAAAAAGGTGACCATGGCAATGGAGGTAATAGCCGCCGGAATAGAGCCCAACCAGGATACAAAGGTTGATTTTTTAAACAACATCCAACTGAGGACAACAATCAGAGTAAAGGCCGTTCCGGTTATCAAGTTTACAGGCCAGGCCAGGGCGCTCCGGTCAATGCCGCCGGTTGCCAATTGAAGGGCAAGGCCGGTAATCAACAGGCCCAGAACAATCAGCCAGCCTTCGGAATAACCCCACGGCTTAACCCATATCGGTTTATTTCGTTTCTCTTGTTTCATTTTTTTGATGAAGGATTGTTAAGGCAATTTATTTGATATCAATGATCTCTAAAATTGAACTGGTTCAAGTCCTGAAACTGAACTGGTTCAAGCGTCCGCTTGGACCATGTCGGGTAGGGGCGCAAGCGGATACGTTCGACTCCGCTCAGTACAGGCTGCTTGCGCCAGGACTAAGTTAAACTCAGCGCAAATCTGCAAGAAACAATTACCATTATTTTAAAAAATTATTGAAGGTATGAACCGGTATGATCCGGATCTCTTCGCTGCTCATCCCAGCGTTTTTGTCTCTCAAGTGATGTTTGCAGCCACTGCGGGACAATCTCTTCGAGAAATTGATCTTTTTCGGCCTGAAGCTGATCCAGGTCTATTCCAATATACTCCTGTGCTTTTTGTTTGGTTGAAACATCGGGTAACGGCACGTCGCTTGGATGGCCAAGTTCTACGAGTACCGCTGTAATTTTTCTTCTCGCATCATGAGCCATATCGAGGCCGTTGCCGAGTGTTCTTACCATCTCAAGCGGTGCGTGGAATGCTCCTCCGTGTGAGGCTGCTGCGTAATCCCAGTGCCATTGTGCATGTCGTATCAGGTGTAAAGCTTCCTGCATTTGAGATTCTGTGGCACCCTGTT
>SKYV01000214.1 GCA_007127745.1 Balneolaceae bacterium | reverse complement strand
CCAAACCCTTAGTGAGTGGAATTCATCCAAATGGTTTTGCACCTTTTCGTAGCCTTCCTGAAAATGCTTTTCCGCAACATCAAATTCATTCAGATTACGATAGCTGTTCATGCTCATAATTTTCACTTCCACACATTCTTCGATAAATGAGTCTGATTCACAAATCTCATCTTCAATTTGCCCAAAAAGTTCAGTGGCCTCGCTGTATTCTCTGTAATTGAAATGGTGCCGGGCTTCGGAAAGTGTGTCGAAAATTGGGCCTGACTGTTGGCCAATCAGTGTGGGCGTAATCAAAAAAGAAAAGAAAAAAATAAGACCCCCAACGATCCATAAAATATGAGAACCAACAACACCCGAGTATGTTTGAACATTTATTTTGAGCATGCCACAAAGGTTTTGGGCATGTTAATGATCGAATCTGAATTTGTAAAGATTAGCTGATATTCGGTTCGATCTTTTCTGGCCGGCCAAATTTTGCAGAAAACGATGAATAAATAATAACCGGTTCACACACTCCATCCGGCTTTACAAACACTTAAAAATTAATTCCATCAAGCGCTCAAATGTTGCCTGACACAACACATCAGCTGAAATTTATTTTTCACAACTGAACATTTTAGTGCTATGTTCAGTCTCCCTGCAGGAAAAATATTTCATTAATTTTTTTTAATTCTCGCCAAATAGTGCGCTTACAAAGGCCTCCCGTTCAAAAACCTGAAGATCCTCTAACTGCTCGCCAACGCCAATATACTTTACGGGTACACTCAATTCATTCGATACAGCGAGCACAATTCCGCCTTTTGCCGTACCGTCAAGTTTGGTGAGAACCAGCCCGGTAATATCCACAACTTCGGTAAAGGCTTTTGCCTGTTGCATGGCATTCTGGCCGGTTGAAGCATCCAGCACCAAAAGTATTTCGTGCGGGGCGTCATCCACCACTTTACCCATCACCCGCTTTATTTTGGCGAGCTCTTCCATCAGCGATTTTTTGTTGTGCAGGCGGCCGGCAGTGTCAATCAGCACGACATCGGCACCTTTCGACTTTGCCGAGGCAACCGTATCGTAAGCAACGGAGGCGGGATCGGCATTTTGGCCCTGCTGAATAATGGGCACACCGGCTCGTTCACTCCAGATCACCAGTTGATCGACGGCGGCAGCCCGGAATGTATCTGCAGCACCAAGCAATACATCTTTTCCGGCTTTTTTATAGAGGTGGGCAAGCTTGCCGATGGTGGTTGTTTTGCCGACTCCGTTCACTCCAACAATCAAAACCACGTGGGGTTTATAAGTAAATTCTGCATCAAATTCTGCGGGCTGATCGGGCCTGTTTTCTTTTAGAAGTGCGGTGGTTTCTTCCTGAAGTATTTGCTGCAGTTCTGTTTGGGTGATGAATTTATCGCGAGCCACGCGTTCTTCAAGCCGCTGGATAATTTCGATGGTGGTTTTCACGCCCACATCCGATGTAATCAGGGCGTCTTCGAGATCGTCGAGTGTTGCGTCATCAATTTTATCTTTGCCCGCAATACTTTTACTGATTTTATTCAGCAGCCCTTCACGGCTTTTCTCTACACCTTTTTCAAGTTTTTCTTTTTTCTTAAGTCCAAGTTTGTCTAACCAGCTCATTGTTGTTCAGTAAAAATTGTTTTTAATTAAAATCAGCTCCGTTTATGATCTGCCTGTATCTGATAACATATTCGATGAAAGAATAGATCATAAATGCCACAGAAACCAGCATCAGAAAATTGTGCAGATCGGTTGCATCGCGCAGAAAAAATACGGCAAGCCAATAAATTGCCATAATATTCACAGATATTTTACCAGACATGATGGACATTGCCACCTTGCCTCTCCTTTTTTTAATGTGTCCTGAACCGGCCATAATCAGCAGATCGCGCGCCACACCAATCACAAAATACCAGACCGGAATCCAGCCAATTGCCACGGTGTATAAAAACAAAAAAAATGCTAATAATTTATCGGCAATCGGATCAAGAATTTTTCCAAGCTCTGAAATTTCATCCCGCCAGCGAGCCACAAGTCCATCCAGATAATCAGAAATCACACCGTAAATAATCAGTAATACGATGGCCGCATTTGCCTGATAGTTATTTTGAATGTGCAAATAGATTATTGGAATCACAATAAGCACCCGCGAAAGAGAAATCAGGTTCGACCAGGTAAGTATATCGTCTTTTACCAGTATCTTTTTTCCATCAATGTTGGCAGCTTCTCTCATAAGATGTTGCTTCACAATAAAAAGTTTTACCTTTTATTCTTTTAATCAACAGAATTTTAACGATTAAATTTTAACAGATTTATAGCAATTAAATTGTAAAATCCGATGCAGATATTTCTGTTTTGTAAACCATAGTAATTGATTGATTTTCACAAATATCTGTCCGGCCATGCTTTATTTACCTGTTTTTAAAAATCCCCTAATAATACACTTTTTAAAGAAGATATATGCAAATGAAAGATAATGATTTAACAGACAGCAAAAAGGCATCATCACAACTTGCCGAAAAAAAATTGACCTCGGAAAATGTATTCGATGGAAAACTGCTCAATGTTTTTCTGGATGAGGTTGAGCTGCCGGACAAAACAACTTCCACAAGAGAGTGGATTAAACACCCCGGGGCAAGCGCAGTGGTTCCGGTTTTTGAGGATGGCACCATCATGCTTCTCAAACAGTTTCGTTATCCGCCGAGAAAAACATTTATTGAGGTTCCCGCCGGAAAAATAGATCCGGGAGAAAGTGCCATTTCTACCGCAGAGAGGGAGCTTCTGGAAGAGAGCGGGGTAACCTGTAAACATCTCGAAAAAGCCGGTTCGTTTTATCCAGCCATCGGTTATGCCGATGAAATCATTCATATTTATGTGGCATGGGGATTGTCCGTTCAGGGAAAAAACGAGGATGATGACGAGTTTGTCATCAATCACCGGATTCGTTTTAGTGAGGCTTTGCGCATGATTGAAACCGGTGAAATTGATGACGGTAAAACCATCTGTTCGCTTTTTCACGCTTCTTTATGGTGGAAGCGAAATCACCCGTTTGAGATCGATCTCGAGTAAACAGTTCCGTTCAGCGTCCTGCAAGAGTTCCCCCAAAGTTTTTTACTCTTTTTGTGGTATACTGCCTTCCTGAATTGCCAGGCGGTATAGGGAATTGTGCAGATCATCCGGATCAAGATTTCCGCGATTCACCAGCTCGGTTACATCCTCACCGGTCAGCATTAAAATACATCCTGCATCCCTGAATGCATGGTCGATATTCCGGGGATCGGTCAATTTCATTTTTTCGATGTTGATGCCACCGGGACTGATTCTCAAATCCACCAGGCAGTAGAACTGGTCTGAGAGTTCATCCCCAAATTCAATTTTTTGCAGAGAGGTTTGTTCTAATTTCATTCTTTAGTGCTGTTTACTCTTTTAACATTTCGTTTCCGATTTCAAGAATAGCGCTCTATAAAATCCCGGGCTTTTACCACTTCAAGAACTTCGTCGGTTTCGGTGTCAATAATTTCAACCTGAAACAAGCTGATGATAGCCTGACTGTGCAGGCATTCGAGTGTTTCAGGAATGCTCACACACTCTTCGGTCTCGCTTACCAGATCGTTCACGCCCTGAACAATATATTTCAGTTTCCTCTCTTTTTTCTTTGGCGACGATGTCTCGTTGTCGTGATTAAAATATTCGCGAATGGCCTCTTCGGTAACAAACCATTGAACGCCCAGCTTTCGTCCCTTCAGGCGGCCTTCACGTAAATAGGCCCGAAGTGTCATTTTGCTGATGCCGAGCAGTTCGTGCAGATCATCCACCGAATAGAGCGTCAAAGAACCAATTTTCCTGGGCATACTTCAATAAAATTTATATTTATTAATTATCATTACTTATACATTGAAGATATATAATTTAACATTTATTGCTATTAATATCATGCTATAATTTTGATTTGGGGCGTACACCCGGTTCACCGTATATTGATAGTAATTGATCGATCAAAACGCTCGCCCAATCAAATCAATTCTGTTCATTTATCTCCTTTGTGAACGAACAAATCATTCATTTCTGCAGAAAATTTAAACATATCAGGTCAGGCCGTCTGATCTGACGTATCTTTTTTTAAACTGAACTGTTTCTTGAGTTGATGTATAATCCAATAAGTATTTTTAAAAAAATTACCGGGTGATATTGTCTTGAGTTACAGCAGGAAAAACAGTTCATCAGTCAACATTTTATGGATTCTATCACACAAGCAGCATTAGGCGCTGCCGTTGGCGAGGCAATTTTAGGAAAAAAAATGGGATATAAAGCTGTGGCATGGGGTGCAGTTTTAGGTACTATTCCCGATCTCGATATTCTCATGAACCCTTTTCTTGATGCGGTTGGCGAGCTTCGAATGCACCGTGGATTTACACACAGCATCACCTTTTGTATTGTTGCCTCTCCTCTGTTTGGCTGGCTGATTGACCGAATTCACAAACATTCGGGTTCCAACTGGTTCGACTGGACCAAACTCGCTTTTCTGGTATTTCTGACCCACATCATGATAGACATACCCACAACATACGGGACACAGGCTCTTTTTCCTTTTACAGACACACCGTATACTCTGGATTCCATTTTTATCATTGATCCGCTCTTTACCCTGCCGCTGCTTACCGGATTGGTTATAGCACTTTTTTTAAACCGGACATCAAACAAACGCCGAATTGTCAATTATACCGGGCTTTTTATCAGTTCCATGTATATGATCTGGGGACTTGGCATAAAATCTCACGTTCACTCGGTTTTTGACAATTCATTCACTCATCAGTACGGGCATTATGAAGAGATCAAAACCACGCCCAACGGCCCAACTACGTTTTTGTGGAGCGGATACATAATGAAACAGGACACTATTTATCAATCGGTCTATTCCATTTTTGATGATTCTCAGGAGCTTGAATTCCGCGCCATTCCCCAAAACACTCACCTGATTGAGCCCTATCTTGAAGACCGTGCACTGGATACGCTGCTCTGGTTTTCAAGAGGCTATTACACGGCAACCGAAGAAAACGAAAATCTGATTTTTTATGACCTTCGTTTCGGGCGCAGCGATTTGTGGCTGGGTGGCGATGATGCTGAGTTTGTCTGGAGAAACAAAATCGTGTTCAATGACGAGGGAGAGGCTGCCACATTTGTACAATCCATGCCATCATTCGATACACGATCTCGGGAATTGTCACGTTTCTGGAACCGTATGTGGGGAGAATAATTCTTCTTATATTTACTCAAATTTTTACGACTGGCTGAGTGCGAACGACAGTGAGTTCCTGCCAGGGTCATGTAGAGAAGAGGACTTTTGAAGCACGTAGATGACGATTATTAATCCAACTCAGGTTAATTCCAAACCCATTAAAAATTTCAGAACATAAAACCATGAAAAGAAAAGTTGTTATCGGTACACTGATTGCCATTTTTATCGCCATTTTCGGGTATTTCTCGTTTTCACAAATCTTACCAGAAGAGATCGAAAATGCCCCCGAGTGGTTGGCACTGGATGAAGCCCTTGAACTGGCATCACAAAATAACCGACTCTTGATGATCGACATTTACGAAGTGGGCTGCCAGTTTTGCCGTAAGATGGATCGGGAAACATACCCGGCGCCAAGTGTCCGTGCAGTTCTTGACCGGAGCTACCACCCCGTAAAAATTAACGGGCACTCCGATAGTACCGTGAATTTCCTGGGCGAGGAGATGACTGAAAGTCAATTTGCCTCCCGGATGGGTGTAACAGCTTATCCCTTTGTTGTGGTGATGGATGCCAACGGAAACGTAATAGACCGGCGGCGCGGATATCAGGATATTGTGGGCTTTTCCCGTTTTCTAAACAACGCCGTTCAGGAGAGCGAATAGTCAAAAAAAATCGCCCGAAACATTATTCCTTCGGGCGATTTATCACGTCACCTTTCTATTATCCCTCAGCGTAGGTACGAACATCAGCCATATCCACCATCAGATCAAACAGTGCCGTGTTTCGGACCAATCCCGGAATGCGATCGGCCCCGGGGCCAAATGCAGCTATTTCAACATAATCGGCTGTATGGCTTGTGCTGATAAAATAGATACCGTTGTAATTAGCCAGTACCCCGGATAAAACCCCTTCTGTTCCCTGCCGGTTTCTGAAAGGAGCCCGAAATTCACCACGAAATGCTTTATAGGCCATTATTGCCTCTTCTTCTGTAATTTGAGTATTCGTGGCATATTCCAGCAGTTCGCGAACCTGATTTACAGTAGTATTTTCGCTCACCGAATCGTCTGACCAGTGGAAATCAAGCTTGTTGTAGATCCACTCAAAACTGTGTTTATAATCGTGAAGTGTAGCGAGCATGTTGGGTGAGTCTCCGTAACCGTCACCGAATCCACTTAAACCGGGATTTGCATTTCCGTGATCTGTGGTAATAATCACCAATGTATCATCCCGGCCATCCGTAAAGTCCAAAACCGCTTCAATGGCATCATCAAAAGCTATTTGATCGTAAATCAACCCGGCCGCATCATTTCCGTGCGCGGCATGGTCAACACGTCCACCCTCTATTTGTAGAATAAAACCATTCGAATTTTGGTCAAGCCGCTCCAAAGCAATTTTCGACATTTCGGCAAGTGTGGGCACATTTTCCTGTAATTCGGGAAGAGTTTTGTGGTCCACAGTGTAGGGAAGGTGCGAATCATAAAAAATCCCCAAAAGTTTGCTGTTGTTTGATGCCTGCTCAAGCTCTCGTTTGTTTTTCACAACCGTGTATCCTTTTTGCCTGAATTCACTGTAGAGATCCTGCTGATCAGATCGCCGTTCGGCAGAAAAATGCCTGTCTCCGCCGCCCATCAGCAGGTCATAATTGCGTTCGGAATATTGAACGGCAATTTCGTCTTCCATCCATCTCTGCGGCATGTTGATGGCAAAACCGGACGGTGTAGCGTGGGTAATTCTGGTTGTGGTAACCAGGCCGGTTCCTTTGCCTGCATCGCGGAAAATCTCACAAATGGTTTTGTACTGCTCATCATTTGGCCCCCAGTTCACCGCATTATTGTTGATTCTGTAGCCGGAACCCCATGAAGATGCCGCCGATGCCGACCCGGTAACCACCGAATTCAGCGAAGCCATATCCATCAGGCCGCGGTGGTAATCCCGGTCTGATTCATACAATTTCATCCAGTGTGTTTTTTCTCCATATTGGGCTTGTTTTACAAGATCGGCCAAGCCGAGTGTACCGGCACTCATTCCGTCGGATACAAGAAAAATTACGTTTTTGGCATCTCCGAAGTTCGATTTTTTCCGGGCCTGACGAAATGCCCCCATCGCACCGCTGCCCAATGCTGCTGTTGAAAGGGCACCTGTTTTTAAAAATTCACGCCGGCTGAATCTATTTACACTCATATTGATATTCTTTTATTTGGATAAATTTAATTTAATTATCTTTCAATAATGCCAAAGGATAATAAAAAGCTGTTAATGAATCATTAACCTTTCATAAAAAAGAAATAAAGTTCTATTCACCAACAAAATGTAATTCCGGATTTACCCTCCGGAATTTTTACGTTCATTTTGCAGTTAGATCCGTAATAAAAACGTACGTTGATTTAGTTGAAACGAATATATCAAACCTTAAACTAATCGTTACTTATGAACACGAACTACTTCAGAATAAAAACCACTAAAACAATCTGGCTAATGCCTCTGTCGGTTTTCCTGATGGTGCTCTTTCTGTTTTCAAATGCAAATGCACAAAACGGTGTAACACCCGAGCATATTGCAGAAATGGAAACCGTAACAAGTGCAACCATCTCGGAAGATGGCCGCCACATTGCCTATACCGTAAGCACTCCGGCCGACCCATATGAGGAAAACGTGCCGAATCGCAATCACCTCTTTCTGCTTGATGTTGAAGAAGGAACAACCAAGCCCTACTATACCACAGGATCGGTTGGTTCTGTAGAATTCCGTCCCGGCACCCAAACGATATCATTTCTGACGCAGAGGCCGGGTGATAATACCCGAACTCTTTACGAAATTCCTGTTGACGGTGGCGAGGCTGTAAAACTGTTCAGCCACGAGCGCAATATACTCGGATACACCTGGCATCAGGATGGCAATCACATTGCATTTATGGCTAATGAAGAGGCTGAAACCACCGCTTCCCCACTGCCATATCAGGCCGATGTGTATGAAGAAAACCTGCCTCAGCGGCGGGCTTATATCACCAATGTGGAAGTGGAAGATCACACACCGCATGAAATTAATGTTGATGGTTCGGTTTACATGATTGAATGGAGTCCGGATGGAAGCCAGCTTGCCCTTTCGGCGGCACCCACTCCCAATATCGATGATTTTTACATGTTTCAGCAGGTGTTTGTGGTAGATTACAGAACCCGTGATGTTGTGGCTGAAATTAACAATGAAGGAAAAATCGGACAGATTGTCTGGAGCCCGAACGGCGAGCGTCTTGCACTTCGTGCAGGAGCCAACATCAACGACCCGATTGACGGCCGCATTCTCATTGTTTCGGCCAGAGGAGGAGCACCACAAATTATTGATGAAGATTTTGAAGGCAAGTATGAGCAGATTATGTGGACCGGAGAAAATACATTGCATTTTCTTGCAAGTGAAAGCACTGCATCTGTGTTGGGTACGATCTATTTCAACGGCTCAAATAAACAGACACTTTTCCGTGCTGACGAACATGCCATTGGATCTTTCTCCAAAAATGATGACGGCGATATCACATTTGTAGCCAGTTCGCCGGAACATCCGAACGAAGTATTTTACCTGTCATCAGCAGACGGAGCGGAACCCGAACAGAAAACCTTCCACAACTCCTGGCTCAACTCTGTTGAACTCGGCCGCCAGGAAGTGATCTCCTACGAAGCCCGTGACGGAGAGTTTACGATTGACGGTATGCTCATCTATCCGGTAAACTACAGAGAAGGTGCACCGGTTCCGGTCATTACGATGGTCCACGGCGGGCCGGAAGCCCACTACAGCAACGGCTGGCTCACCGCTTATTCCATGCCGGGACAGATGGCCGCAGCTAAAGGTTACGCTGTCTTCTATCCCAATTACCGCGGAAGCACCGGCCGGGGACTCGATTTTATCTTCAGCAGTCAGTCTGATCTGGCAGGTAAGGAATTCGACGATATTGTAGATGGTGTAGATTATCTGATCGACCGCGGCATTGCTGATCCCGACCGTATTGGTGTAACCGGCGGCTCGTATGGCGGTTATGCTTCTGCCTGGATGAGCACCTATTACTCAGACCGTTTTGCCGCCGCTGTAATGTTTGTTGGAATCAGCAACAATCTCTCCAAATGGGGAACCAGCGATATTCCCGAAGAACTTTACCTGGTGCATTCCCGAGAACGTATGTGGGAATCGGATGCAAAATGGATGGATTATCTGAAGCGCAGCCCCATTTACTGGGTTAACAGGGCGCAGACACCCATTTTAATCATGCATGGTTCTGAAGATACCCGTGTTCATCCCGGCCAGTCTCTCGAGCTCTATCGCCACCTGAAGGTACGTCGTCCTGAGGTTCCGGCCAGACTTGTGTGGTACCCGAACGAGGGGCACGGCAACATCAGGGCAGCGTCAAAACTGGATTATAATTACCGGATGCTGGAGTGGTTTGATACCTATCTGATGTCTGGTGATGCTTCAGCCGAAATGCCTCACTGGGATGCTCCCATTCCGCCAAAAGACTAAATGAATCGTTCAGAACCACTGAATCCTGAATGAATATCTGGCCTTCGGAGATTTGTTGATCCGGGGGCCTTTTTTTTATTTTACATCTTACTTTCGGTACTTATAATCATGGGCCAACCTACTTCGAATCGTGAAAAGCAGCCTTTTCTGAAAAACAAAAAGCGCTACCGAACACCTCGTTTTGCAGCCAAATACCATCCCACAACGCCACCATAGAAGAATGTATGGGCAACAAATCCCTGCCAAAACTGACTTGCTTCTTCCGGAAACCACACCCATCCAAGCGCCGGTGCGATAAGGTAGAAGTTTATAAGCCACATGAGCAGCCCAAGACCGCTTGCGGTTAGAATAATTGCAGATTTGGTTGAATGGAAAGGTCGCACAGCAGCGATGATCAGGGCAAAAATTGCTCCGGAGATTATTGAATAGACCATGTGTACCATAACCCCGGTAAATGCGGCTACACCCAGAGAGACTTG
>SKYV01000023.1 GCA_007127745.1 Balneolaceae bacterium | reverse complement strand
GAAGTGTGTTTGCCAGATCTTCATTTTTAAACAGGTCTCCTTTCTGAGGAAAGCGGCCCTCAGGGCGGAATATACTGCTGAAATATTCGAGGTCTTCCCATACAAAATCATCTGGTAATCCATAAAACCGGATCAGATCCCGGTCCAGAAAATCCATCAAATCAGCTATTTCGGCTGGAACACCCACACCTTGCCTGGCATAATCGATGGTTGGTGTGAGAAGTTCATCAAACCCGAGTACACCAAACTTTTCATGCATTTCAAACCAGCCGTCAACCACACCGGGAACGGTAACCGCATACGGGCTTGATGCGGGAACGCTGTTCAGATTCCTTTCTCTGAAATTCTCCAATGTCATTCCCTGTGGTGATTTTCCGCTCGCATTCAGACCGTAGAGTTTCTCATCCTCTGCGCTCCAGATTATCGCGAACATATCACCGCCGAGGCCGTTCATGGCGGGATCGGCAAACCCGAGAAATGCATTTGCAGCGATGGCTGCATCAACGGCTGAACCTCCCTGTTTCAGAATATCTATTGCAATCTGGCTGGCAAGGGGATGATTGGTTGCAGCCATGCCGTTTTTGGCAATTACTTCGGAGCGCGTGGCAAAAAGCTCGCCCGACAATCGATCCTGGGCTAAAAGCTCGGAAGAAATGAAAACAATGAGAAGAGTTAGAAGTATGGGGAAACGGTGCAGTGATCTCATAAATTTGGGGCTTAAAGTGTTGCAGTTGTTGTAGTTTTGGCACAAGCGAGACGCTTGCGCCATTTCGTTGTTGTTTGGGCACAAGCGAGCCGTTTGCACCATTATTTATTTCATATCACTTTAAAAACTTGTTATCAGGGCGAAAGCGCATCTTTTTGAATCAATGTGGGCAGATGTTCAAGAATATCATCTGTCATTCGTTCAAGATCGTACTGTGGTGCCCAGTTCCAATCGTTTCTGGCCGGAGTATCGTCGATGCTGTCCGGCCACGATTCGGCAATTTCCTGCCGGTAATCGGGTGCATATTCTATTTCAAATTCCGGAATCCGCTTTTTGATGGATGCGGCAATTTGGTCGGGCGTAAAACTGATAGCTGAAATATTGTAACTCGTTCGGATGGTAATTTTTTCGGTAGGGGCCTGCATCAAGTCTATCGTTGCTTTTACCGCATCGTTCATGTACATCATCGGCAGGGCGCTGTCTTTTTCAAGAAAACAGGAAAAGGGTTCTCCGGCAAGAGCTTTGTGATAAATATCCACCGCATAATCGGTAGTTCCACCGCCCGGCATCGCTTTGTAGCCGATCAGGCCCGGATAACGAAGACTTCGAACATCCACTCCGAATTTTCGGTGATAGTAGGCACACCACTGCTCACCGGCAACCTTTGAAATTCCATAAACCGTTGTGGGGTTGCAGGGGCTGCCTTGCGGTGTTTTGATTTTTTTTGCATCGGGCCCGAATACAGCAATGGAGCTTGGCCAGAAGATTTTTTTTAACTGCTTCTCTCGGGCGATATTCAGTGTATTGAGCAGGCCGTCCATGTTCAGCCGCCAGGCAAGATCCATCTTTTTTTCGGCATTGGCCGACAAGAGCGCCGCAAGATGAAATATTACGGAGATGTTATAACTTTCAACGATTTCCTCAAACCGGACCCGGTCCAGAACATCCAGATATTCAAACGGGCCTTCACCAAGATTGGGATTGGGCTCTGTGATATCTGATGCTATTACATTTTCGCTTCCCTGAACCTTTCTCAGTGCTGCAGTCAGCTCGCTGCCAAGCTGACCGCATGCCCCGGTTATCAGAATTTTATTCATTTACTTTTTAACCTGTCTTTTCTGAGTTTAAAAATTGTAGTTGACGGCTTTAATTTTTGAAGCTTGCAAAAGCAAAGTCTGTTCCACTCAAAGAACATCAAGTTCTCTGCCGACTTCCGTAAATGCGCTCACCGCTTTATCCAGATGTTCTTTTTCGTGAACGGCAGAGATCTGCACACGAATTCTCGCCTCGCCTTTTGGCACAACAGGATAGTAAAAACCAGTTACATAAATTCCTTTTTCAAGCAGTTTTTCTGCAAAAACCTGAGAGGTTTTGGCATCATAAAGCATTACCGGCACAATGGGGTGTTCGCCCGGTTTGATGTCGAATCCGGCTTCGGTCATCGCTTTCCGGAAATAGGCTGTGTTGGATTCGAGCTTGTCCCGAAGTTCGGTGGTTTCGCTGAGCAGGTTCAGCACCTCGATGGATGCGCCCGTAATCGATGGCGCCAGTGTGTTTGAAAATAGATAAGGACGTGACCGCTGCCGGAGCATATCCACAATTTCCTGGTGGGCGGCAGTAAATCCACCCGAAGCCCCGCCGAGGGCTTTTCCAAGTGTGCTTGTGATGATATCCACCCGGCCCATGACATCTTTGTATTCGTGAACGCCGCGGCCTTTTTCTCCAACAAATCCGGTCGCGTGGCACTCGTCGCTCATCACTAAAGCATCATATTTTTCGGCCAGATCGCAGATTTTATCGAGCTGGGCGATGGTGCCGTCCATCGAAAAGACTCCGTCGGTGGCAATAATTTTGGTACGGGCTTCGGAGGCTTCTTTCAGTTTTTCTTCCAGGTCGGCCATGTCGTTATGTTTGAACACAAACCGCTGAGCCTTGCAAAGCCG
>SKYV01000012.1 GCA_007127745.1 Balneolaceae bacterium | reverse complement strand
GACGATTTCCTGAAGCTCGGAGTCCGGCGCTTCATCTTCCAGCAGGTTTTTGGATTCTTCATACATATCAATAATTGTATCCTGCTTCATCATCAAAGCGCCCGGTTTAATTTTATGGCCGGCTTTTCTGAGCTCTTCTATATCTCTGTTTAAAACCGATTCTGCAAAGTGTTGCTTAAATTCGCCAAAGGATGAGATTGATGCAGTAGCAAATTCCGAAACGTATTCTTCATCACCAAAAAGCAAATCGATGATAATCTGTTTGTCGATAAGTGGTTCGTTTGGTGCCATGGTATTCAATCAGTTTACAGGTTTTTTTACACCGTGAGGTGTCGGTTTGCCATGCTCATCAAGATGCACAAACACAATTTTATCAATACGGATAATCGGATTCAATGTGAATTTATGCCGCACCTCGCAACGCACAGTTATGGAGGTTGTTCCGAATGATACGGTTTCCATGCCAATTTCTATAACATCACCGAGCTGGGCAGAACTTACAAAATCGATTTCTGACATAAACTTTGTGGCGATATTGCTTTTTCCAAGCTGGCAGATAACATAAATTGCAGCTTCTTCATCTATCCAGGCCAATACCGAGCCGCCAAACAGCGTTCCGTGGGCGTTTAAATCTTCAGGTTTGATTAATTTACGGCTGAAAAACCGCATTCCTTCATAAATTTCGGGCATATAAGTATAAATTCAGATACCTGTTAAGGTACGTTCAGGTTCATTTTGACTATTGTTGTAAGCGTAAGTAATGCAGACAAATTACAATTTCAAACAGACTGCATTTTATGGTTAAAAACTTAACCTGCAATATACATAAAATTTAAGAGCTGCTTACAGTGGCTATCGTATTTTAACAATGAGAACAGGATTTGGAAGGATTTTAATTTGAGGTGCTGGATTTAACAGTAAGCTAAAATTGTGTTAATCTTGCCGGGCTACATTAACCGCTAACTCCAATGTGTAGTATTGACATCAAATAACGGCAAAAAGGCTCTTCTGGCAGGGGAGCCTTTTTTTATTCCATTCAAATTAAGGGATTCGGCTGGATGCCCCTTGGCCAATCCAGGCTTCATATCAGAGGGGATGCCGGCCGAAACTCCTCAAAAAATTGGTTATCAATAATATTTACACTAATTTTTTGGTTTAAAGGGAAAGTAGAACCTGACGGATGGTATAACATACAGTTGGAGAATTCATTTTTAATGCCGGTCAGGCAATTTTTGAAAATAAGTTTGAACGATACTTTCGTGATGGTTTACCTTGGAAAAATTCATTATCAAAAAAAGATTACATTTGGCTCTTTTTGATTAGCCTATTTGGAGTATAAAACAGAGTAAGTTTGATAGATCTAACAATTGTTGCTTTAGTACTATTTATCGCTTTAGCCAACTTTTATTTCACCCGATGGTTTATCCGGTATGCAAAGGTAAAGCGTATAACTGATATACCCACCAAGAGAAGTTCTCATAATGTACCCACTCCCAGAGGCGGCGGGTTTGGTTTTGTTGTGTTTATTATTGTTTCTCTTGTTGCATACGCACTTCTCAAGGGTATTTTCCTGAGTACCGGTTTTTTAGTGATTTTGATTTCGGTTACAATTGTGGCATTTCTGGGCTGGCTTGATGATAAAAATGATTTGTCAAAAGAGTTCAGGTTTGCAGTGCAATCACTGGCGGCCATTTTGGTGATTGTTTTTATTTCGAACCTCGATCTGTTTTATCTGCCTTTTTTCGGCACTGTAAACCTGGGAATTTTCGGTGCACTGTTGGGCTTACTGTGGATTACAGCTACGACCAACATTTTTAATTTTATGGATGGCGTGGACGGAATTGCATCTGTTCAGGCATTCAGTGCAGCTTTGGGCTGGGCCATTTTCGCCTATTTCTGGCAAGTACCCCTGTTGCTTGTTATCAATCTGTTTGTGATTGCCGGCATTGTTTCATTTCTGTTTTATAACTGGTCTCCGGCCAAAATTTTTATGGGTGATGTAGGCAGTGTTTTTTTAGGATTTTTGTTTGCTATTATGCCATTCATCGCAGCTCATTTTTCAGAACAGGTAACAATCGCAGAAACCATCTGGATTGCAGGAATATTACTCTGGCCGTTTCTGTTCGACGGTACCTTTACCATTCTGAGGCGACTTTACGAAGGAGAGAACGTATTTGAGGCGCACCGCACACACCTCTATCAAAAACTGAATATAGCCGGCTGGACTCATGCAGGCATATCTACACTATATCTAATCATTTCATTTCTCTGTATCGGGTTGGCAGCAGCATTTGCAATCACAACTGATTTTATTCAGGTTATTATTTTTGCTACTTTGCTATTTGGTTCATTAGTTTTTGCACGGTATGTATATTTAAATACCGGTTCTGAAGAGATTGAAAAGAAAGAGATCTGATTGGTCAGCCTCTTAAGTTGGTCTATAGATTCAGCGCGTATTCTGATCAAAAGAAAATCAGCCTGATTCGGTTTAAACGACTAATGGGCACGTTTTTATTTTGAGGTGTTGGCAGCCGAAACGGTACTGGGTGAGGAAACAGGATGATCAAACCCCGGAGGGGTAGAATTTGATTAGCCCCGTATGCAATACGGGGTTTAAGAAATCAGATAAGAGAGAACCCCGAACGGGGTT
>SKYV01000156.1 GCA_007127745.1 Balneolaceae bacterium | reverse complement strand
GCCGATGGGTTTGATCGTTATCAATTCCAGCTTTCAACCGAGTCAGATTTCTCTTCTACGGTTACAAATGAAACCGTAAATGATAACACCATCATTGCTGAAGGACTGGACCATGAAACAGGTTATCACTGGAGAGTGCGCATTCGTTATGATGGCAACAGCGGACCGTGGTCTGAAGTGCGATCGTTCACTACAGAACAGCAGGAGGAAGAGATCGAGATTCCGGCCGTAAGCCTGGCCTCCCCGGAAAACAGTGCCGAGGAATTGCCAACGGATGTCAGTTTTGAATGGGAGCCGGCCGAAGGGTTTGATCGTTATCAATTCCAGCTTTCAACCGAGTCAGATTTCTCCTCTACGGTTACAAATGAAACCGTAAATGATAACACCATCATGGCAGAAGGACTGGACCATGAAACAGGTTACCACTGGCGTGTACGCATTCGCCATGATGGCAACAGCGGACCGTGGTCTGAAGTGCGATCGTTCACTACAGAACAGCAGGAAGAAGAGATCGAGATTCCGGCCGTCAGTTTGGTTGCTCCGGAAAATAACTCCGACGAGGTTCCTGTAGTAACCATTTTAGAATGGGAGCAAATTGATGATGCCGATGTTTATCAAATCATGATTAATGATGACAATTCATTTTCTGATCCATTGATTGATGAAACAGTAAGTGGTACATCTTTTGATGCCGAGAACCTGGAACCGGAAACCACTTATTATTGGGGAGTTCGAGCCCAGGCCGGTGATGATATCGGCGAATGGTCACAAACATGGAGTTTCACAACGGAAGCTGAGGAAGAGGATGTCCCTGAAATGGGCCGTGTAACACTGTCTTCTCCAACAGATGGCGCCGTTGATCAGCCTGATGCTCTGACCTTTGAGTGGGATGCCATGACGGGTACCGAACATTATCGAATTATGGTAGATGAAAGTAATGAATTCACCAGCTCAATCATCGATGAAACTGTGACCGACACGTCTTTTGATGCTGAAGGTTTGGAACCCGGAACTACCTATTATTGGGGAGTGCGCGCTCAGGCCGGTGATGAAGTCGGGGAATGGTCACAAACATGGAGTTTTTCAACGGAAGCTGAGGAAGAGGATGTCCCTGAAATGGGCCGTGTAACACTGTCTTCTCCAACAGATGGCGCCGTTGATCAGCCTGATGCTCTCACCTTTGAGTGGGATGCCATGACGGGTGCCGAACATTATCGCATTATGGTAGATGAAAGTAATGAATTCACCAGCTCAATCATCGATGAAACTGTGACCGGCACGTCTTTTGATGCCGAAGGTTTGGAACCCGGAACCACCTATTATTGGGGAGTTCGCGCTCAGGCCGGTGATGATATCGGCGAATGGTCACAAACATGGAGTTTTTCAACAGAAAGTACTCAAATTGGACAGGTTGTACTCTCTTCCCCTTCTGACGGAGCATCAAATCAACCCACTTCTGTGACGTTGAGCTGGCAAGAACTGCAGAACCCTGATGAATATCAGGTTCAGTTAGCGTCAAACAGTTCGTTTTCGAACCTGGTTGATGATGAGCTTGTTTTCAGCACCCCCCACAATGTATCCGGATTAAATAACAATCAAACCTATTACTGGAGAGTTCGCGGAGTTGTTGGAAGTGAAACCGGTGATTGGTCAGCGTATAGGCAGTTTTCAACAGAGGGCAGTTCAACTCCACCACCAAGTTCTGATGCATTTGTAAGTGCGAATAAAGGCAATTTCTATGCAGACGGACAGTTATTCCGATTTGTTGGAACCAATGCCTACTACTTGCCAAACTATGAAAAACTGGATGCCGGAGTTGTAAATCGCGCCTTCAATATTTTTGAAGAAACCGGAATTACGGTAATCAGAATGTGGGCGTTTTACGACGGATACGACTGTGGCTACAGCCAGCACGATTCCAGTGAAAACGTCATTCAGACATCACCAGGTGTTTACAGTGAAAGTGCCCTCAGGGATCTTGACCGGGTAATTGCCAAAGGTAAAGAGCGTGGCATACGCTTCATTCTGCCGCTGGTAAACTATTGGGATGAACTGGGAGGTATTTGCCAATACAATACCTGGGCCGGTGCATCAAGTCCATCACAAAATATGGATTTTTTCATCAACAACAGTGATACACAAAAATGGTTCAGAGAGTATATCGAAATGCTTCTTAACCGGGTGAATACTGTAACCGGTGTAGCCTACAAAGATGAACCTGCAATTTTTGCATGGCAAATAATTAATGAAGGCAGAAACAGTGGTGCAAATCCAAGAATATTGCGCGATTGGTACCAGGAAATAGCACAATTCATTAAGTCTATCACTCCAAATCATATGGTATCAACCGGTGAAGAAGGTTTTGATGAGGGCACACCTTCAGACTATTCTGTAAGTGAATACAGCAACACCTATGTGCTGCGTGCAAATGAAGGGACAAGCTATATCATGAACACCTCCATTCCGGAAATTGATTTTGGAAGCGCACACTGGTATCCGGCAGACTGGGGTTTTGGAACCAGTGCAAACAGCAGCCTGCTTGACGCCCAAAGAGCCTGGCTGAGTGATCATCAAAACATTGCTGAAGATCTCGGAAAACCATTTGTTTTAGGTGAATGGGGCTTTGAAGGATGGGGCAACAGCACTCAACAAACGATCTACGATAATTTGTACGAGCATGCTGAATCTATTCAACTGGATGGAAGCCTGTTATGGCAATTAACCGCAGACGGTACAAAATGCTGGGAGTTTGGCGGTAATATCTGCTATCCCGATGGGCGGCAGGACACTGAACTCTATAACCGTTTCCGGCATCATGTTCAGCAGGTAAATAATCAATAATTTTACAAACATCAGACTTGGCAGCTTTCCAAATTGAAAAAATGAGGAGAAGTTGCCGGGGCTGATGTTTTCTTTCATTCAATAGAGCTCAGTTCATAAAAAGACCGGGTTATTTTGGAAATCCAAATTTACAATTCCTGATATTGGTATTTATCAAGTTTGTTATATAAGGTTTTTCGGGCAAGGCTCAACATTTTTGCGGCTTCAGTTTTGTTATTTCCCACCATTTGCAACGTTTGCCAGATAACCTGTCGTTCTATTTCTTCAAAACTTGTTCCAATCGGTACATAGATAAATTTACATTTATCAAATCTTTTATCAGAATATGAAAAAGCAACACCTGATTTATCTCTTTTGCTGATGCATGCCGGCAGATGTTCGGGCTTTATAATATTTTCTTCATTAAGCACCACAGAACGTTCAACAAGATTTTTCAATTCTCTGATGTTTCCCGGCCAGTCGTAAGCAAGCAGTATCCCCATGCTTTCATTATCAAATTCGATAGGTTCAATCTGGTAAAGTTCTGCAAAGTGATTGATATAAAATGAAATCAATAATTCAACATCTTCTTTTCTGTGGCGTAATGGCGGTATGTACAACTCAATAACATTGAGCCTGTAAAAAAGATCTTCCCTGAAACTGCCCGATTTAACCTGATCGCTCAATATTTTATTTGTCGCAGATACCAGGCCCACGTCCACGTATATCTCTTCTTTTCCTCCTACCCGTCTGAATGTTCCCAATTCAACAGCTCGCAGCAGTTTAACCTGTGCACTCAGCGGCATTTCTCCAATCTCATCCAAAAACAACGTTCCTTTATTTGCAAGTTCAAAACATCCCTGTTTCTGAGCATATGCGCCGGTGAATGCTCCCTTTTCATGGCCAAACAGTTCACTTTCTACAAGCTCATTTGATATGGCTCCACAGTTTATCGTAATCATTTTCTGGTGGCTTCGATTACTGTGATAATGAAACAACTTTGCCAAAACTTCCTTTCCAGTTCCGTTTTCTCCGGTGATAAGTAACGTAGCTTTAGTTTTTGCAACCAATTTTATTTTTTGCAACAAGGCCACCATATTCTGGTTGGCTGTGATAAATAATGGTTTGCTTGAATGCTCTGTGCCAAATCTTCCATCCTTAACTTCCCTATCATACTTTTCACTATTCACTTCCATGAGTACCCTCCATTCATCTAAGAAAATTATACAGCAAAAAATGAGTCTTCTGAAAATAATTTCAACTGTATAAGAATCTGTAGTTTATTTATTTGTGATTATTTTCACCCTGTGATAACTCTTTTTGAAAAGACTCTTCTCTCAACTTAAAAGCATAAATAATGCCAACTTTTATTATGCCATTATTAGCCCATATAACAATATCGATAGAAATATCCGCCAGAAATATGTGGAAAAATATCCCCACTTCGAGATTTTATTCTACACTTCAAATTTATTTTATGATATCCATAAATCAATTTTAATAATGAAATTTAAAATATTCTAACTTGTTATATAAAATTTATATTTATAACATAAATATATACGCTACTTGCATATTATTTGTATCGCTCTTTGACAGTTTTATAACTAATAGAATTTAATCAGTTATATACCGCTTAATCAATTGTTACTTTTATATTTAAGGCCGTAATAAGGCAAGTTTTGAGTAACAACAAATATGAAAATAATATGTCAAAAATATTAATCATTGATGACGACGCCATTATATGCCAATTTCTGACCTCTCTATTTAGAAAATATGGGTACGACTCAGAATATGTGATGAATGCTGCAGATGCAATTTCAATTCTGGAGGCAAAGCATTTTGATGTTGTTTTCTGCGACCTGTTTCTGCCGGATCAATCGGGAAAAAAGGTTTTGAAAAAAATAGTTCGACGTTCTCCGGATACCCAGGTTATTATTATCAGTAACTCTAATGATATAAAAACCGCTGTGGAAATGATTAAGTCAGGAGCGTTTACCTATATCACAAAAACATTTACCGAAGACGAGATATTTGCAGAAACAAAAAAAGCTCTTAGATACAGAAAGCAACTCTACAAAAATCATTCACACAAATTTGAAAATAATACAAACATCCATATCCCTCCCCTTTCCAGTTCCAACGCCACTCACCTGACGGAGACATCATCAAAGTTTGTTATCGGAAAATCCGGAAAAACGGCCCAAATCCTTGATCAGATCAGACTGGTTGCCCCCACATGCTACTCTGTTGTTATTTACGGTGAAAGCGGTACAGGTAAAGAAGCGGTGGCTCTTGCAATTCACAGTCTAAGTAAAAGAAAAGAAAAACCATTTATTGCAGTTGATTGTGGAATTTTAACACATGAACTCGCAAGAAGTGAACTATTTGGACATGAAAAAGGAGCATTCACCGGGGCTGCAATTCAAAAGAAAGGGTTTTTTGAAATGGCTGATGGTGGAACCATTTTTTTGGATGAAATTGCTAACTTGTCATACGAGATTCAGGCATCGTTACTTCGCGCTATTCAGGAGAGAAAAATTCGGCGATTAGGTGCTCAAACCGAAAAAAATATTGATGTAAGAATAATTGTTGCAACAAATATTCCCCTGTCTGATGCCGTCAAAAACAAACATTTCAGAGAAGATCTGTATCATCGAATTAACGAATTTTCTATTGATCTGCCGCCGCTCAGAGAACAGAAAGAAGACGTTATGCATTTTGCGAATCATTTTTTAAATCAGATAAATGAGGAAGGTGATAAACAGATCCCCGGATTTGACCCAAATGTCGTTGAAATTTTTAACTATTATGACTGGCCCGGTAATTTTCGAGAATTGAATAATGCCATTAAACGCGCAGCCATATTCACGGACAACCAACCAATTTCTTCTGACCGGCTGCCAAAAGAGATATTGAACAGATATGCCCAACTGGAGCAAAGAAAGGC
Source organism: Balneolaceae bacterium (assembly GCA_007127745.1). Taxonomy (GTDB): domain Bacteria; phylum Bacteroidota; class Rhodothermia; order Balneolales; family Balneolaceae; genus Rhodohalobacter. The sequence goes on along the minus strand of SKYV01000156.1, from coordinate 4,513 downwards.
TCAAAAAGAAACTTCCGGAAGTTCTGAAAATAACGATCTTAAAAATATCGCCATGGAGGCCGAACAAAATAAAATTATCTCCGTCATGGTAGATGTAAATTATAATAAATCACAAGCGGCTAAAATTCTTAACATCGACCGTAAAACGCTGTATAACAAAATGAAAAAGTATAAACTCTATTTTTGAGAAATCCCTTTCATCAATTTTTCGCCTCACTTTTATCTCCCGCCTTCTTATAGACCACTTTTTTCGCAATATGTTGCCTTTTCTGCGTAACTCTTAAAGAAATTTTTTATCCGGTATGGCTGAAATTTCTTTTCAAAAAAATTGTCATTTTTTTACACCATCAAATATTATTTAAATCTAAATTGACCCGGTACTTGCCCTGGTTGAAACTGAGCCCGGTCTATTAAGGTCTTTTAATTTTTATTTATTGAAATGAAACCTGAAAAAATATTATCCGTAGTATGATATAGTATACTATTATTCAAAACAGAGGACTGTATAGATGCCAGCCAAGCTCAGAAAATCCCGCACAAATAAAATGATTGCCGGTGTATGCGGTGGCATTGGTGAATATTTAAACTGGGATCCCACCATTGTCAGAATTATTTTGCTTATTCTTATTTTTTCCTCATTCGGAACCATGGTTCTGATCTATTTTATCCTCGCTCTGATCATGCCCGATTAATTTTTTTTCACTCGTTTGGAATAGTCGCGTCAGCTCTCCATATTTCTCCCTGTAAAATGACAACTTTTGGCGCTGTGTTGATGCCTCAGCCGGAAAGTGTAAATAGGATCGCTGTTCATTTAATTAACGTTTATGAAATTTGCAATAGTTGGCGAAAAAGAACGAGCCAAAGCCTGGGAAAAGCATCTGCGAAAACTTTCCGTTGTGAATGAAGTTGTCATCACGGGATCTCTGTCAGATCTTGACGCTCAGCACGCCGTCCTTCTAATTGATGATTCTGAAGAAAACCTGACCCACCTTCTTCGGTCGATAAAAAAAGGATTTCATACCTATCTGGTTTCAAAACTTCCCACCCATCTACAACTCCTTGATAAAGTTTATCACGCATCAGAGGAGGCGGAAGTTCAGGTACAATTTTCTCATTGGCCGTCTATGACGGAATCCATCCACTGGATACGCCAGCAGATTGAAAAACCTGATCTGATCCAAATCAAAAAAGAAACCATTCCTGTTAATTACCGGGTTTCAGAGAGGGCTGAATTCGACCATATCTGGGTTGATGAACTGGCTCTCATTATAAAATGGATGGGTGGAAACGTGCACCGGTATGAAGTAAAACCCATTATTTTAGATACGTTTTACCTGGGTTTGAATCTGACACTCAGATTTGAAAATTCAGCTGTGGCTACCATACAGGTTTTATGCTCATCTGACAGAGAACTCCACCAACGAATTTTTTCATCCCGATCAGCCCTGGCAGATTTTGATGTCATCAAACACAGGATTCGATATCATTCACTAAGCGATTATCAAAAAGTTACTGTAAAAGAGCACACATTCAATCCCACCGATACGGCAGAATGGTCAGTAGTGCAATTTATCAAGGCAATTCAGTTAAACAAGTCAACACTTTTCTCTCCTTACGACTTGCTTCAGACGGCTAAATCCGTCGAAAAAATTAAGCAGCTCATGGAAAAAAATGTCTGATAGTTTACCACCTACTTTTTTAGTTTCAGCATTTTAAACGCCATTTTCAGTTTATTTCGAGACATTACCGAGTCGATGAAATTAAATTGTCCTCCCGAAAGTTTTTCTCCACCATCTATCGTTACACATTCTCCGGTAATGTAGGGAGCCAAATCACTCAACAAAAATGCAGCAAGATTAGCCAACTCTTCGTGATCACCGTATCGCCCGGCCGGAATTTTTCCGAGGTATTTATTTTCAAATTTTTTTGTTGGAAAAAGACGCGTCCAGGCACCTTCTGTTGGAAATGGTCCCGGGGCAATGGCGTTTACCCGAATTCCATATGTACCCCATTCGTAGGCCAGAGAGCGTGTCATAGCCAGGACACCGGCCTTACCACAGGCCGAGGGTAAAACAAATGCCGATCCTGCATCCTCGGCATAGGTGGTTACAATGTTGAGAATGTTTCCCTTTCGCTTGTTGTCAATCAAATAATTTCCAAAGTGATGCGTGCAATTAAAACTACCGTAAAGAACAATATCAACCACCGCTTTAAATCCACCCGGACTCAAATCTTCCGAAGCACTCAAAAAATTACCGGCCGCATTGTTTACCAGTCCGCTTAGGTTTCCAAAATGTTTAATTATGGAATCGAACATCTCCCCGACTCGTTCATAATCGCGCACATCACAGGTGTAGAATCGAACTTCTGTTCCGTGTTCCTTCAAAATCTCCGAGGCATCCATCAATTTCTTCTCTTTCCGACCGCAGATAGCAATATTTGCACCCAGCTCTGCAAATTTCTTTGCCATGGAAAGCCCGAGTCCGCTGCCACCACCGGTAATAAGTATGGTTTCGTTTTTGAGTGTATCTTTATTGAACATGGTTGATCCGATTTATATCAATCATTGGGTAAGATTTTGGTAGTTGCTTTCCCGTTATATGGAAGCAAATGAAGGTTCTTGTTGCCAACTTTTCCGGAATCTGCATGAAACTCCAGCCGTTGTAGTGTGTATTCAAGAAATTCTAATCTTCTTGATACATTGATTCAATTTTTGCCTTAAACTTTTGTAATACGATTGGTCGTTTTACTTTCAAAGTCGGGGTGAGATCTCCGCTTTCTATAGTCAAAGGCTCTTCAAGCAACTCAAACCTTTTGACGGTTTCCCAGGGTGAAAGAATTTTGTTGGCCTTGTCCACTTCCTGTTGAATCAATGATCGAACTTTTTCATCCGATGAATAGGGTTTACCCGGTTCATAATCGTCGCGTTTCAGGCGTTTCACAACATTTTCGTAAGCAGGAACAATAAGCGCTGAACAGAACTTCCTCTGATAACCAATCACTACCACCTGCTCAATAAACCCTGAGCTGGAAATCTGATTCTCAATATTTTGCGGAGCTACATACTTGCCGGTAGATAATTTAAACATCGATTTTTTTCGATCCGTGATATAGAGAAAGCCATCATCATCTATTTTGCCGATATCTCCGGTTTTAAACCACCCGTCTTCTGTAAACACCTCCCTGGTTTTCTCCTCATCGTTGTAATACCCTGCCATAACATTGGGGCCGCGGGTAATGATTTCGCCATCATCAGCAATTTTTATTTCAACTCCTCTGAGTGGTTTACCAGTACTTCCAACACGCATATTTCCCGGAGAATGAGCTGCAATCACAGGAGAGGTTTCCGTTAATCCATAACCTTGTACACTCATAAAGCCGATTGCATTCATAAACTTGAAAATTTCAGGAGTGAGCGCTGCACCGCCGCTGACCAACCCACGGAAACGCCCTCCAAATAACTCTCTGATTTTACTGTAAACAGTCCTATCTGCAATTTTATGCTTGAGAGCATCCAAACCTTCGGGAGGGTTTTCAGGATCATAGCTCTCCGTCAGATAAATAGCCCAGTAATAGAGATTTTTTCTGATTCCACTCAATTCCTGTCCTTTCACTTTCACACCAGTATGAATTTTCTCGAGCAACCGGGGCACTGTGGCCATAAAAAACGGTTTGACTTCCTGAAAATCATCTCGGATATCTTCAACTGCTTCAATGTAGTGGATTTTACAGCCTCGGCAGATGTACATATAATCCACCATCCTCTCAAACACATGCGATAACGGCAGATATGAAAGTACATTTTTGCTATAAAATTCCTCGTCCGGCAAGGGTAAAATTTCGAGTGATGCTATCACATTTGAAGCAATATTATTTTGGGTTAACATCACACCTTTGGGCATTCCTGTAGTTCCCGATGTATAAATGAGAGTTACAAGATCATCGGACTTTACCCGGCTTCGCAGTTCGGAATACAGCTCTGGATTCTGTTTGTCAAGCTCTTCCCCTAATTTCTCAATCTCCGTTAACTCTTTGAGATGATCGTGTTTTGAACCAAAAAAGGTAACCACTGCCTGAATATTTTCAACTTCATCAATAAACGGCTTGGTTTCAGCAAATAGGTCGTCATTGGATACGAAATGAATTTTTGCATCAGAATTTTCAAGAATATATTTGATTTGATCCCCATGCTGGGTTGTGTATATGGGAACACTCACCACACCAATAGATTGCATCGCGAGATCACAAATAAGCCATTCAGTTGAATTTTCAGCATGCAACGAAACTTTATCTCCGGCCTTGATTCCAAGTTTATGCAGACCAAGAGCTGTATGTTTCACTCTTTTTTTGAATTCACCCAGTTTTACAGGATACCATTTTCCGTTCCGTTTAGTTGATGAAAACAAACCTGAGGGGAAATCCTCAAGCGCTTTAAAAAGCAGCTCTGAAAGAGTTATTTCGGAATTACTCATGTTTTTTAAATTTTTTGTGCTGTGGCCGGAGTTTTTATTCT